>NZ_JBVJGZ010000011.1:0-23426 GCF_055587025.1 Streptomyces sp. NPDC048600
GCCGACGGCAACGCGATATTCACGATCGTCGCGTCCAGCACGACCATCAACTGCGCCAGAGCGATGAAGACAAGAGCCTTCCAGCGACCCGGATCAAGGACTCCGGTCACTGAGCCGGTTGACTGAGACATGAGATACCCATTTCGAGAGGTCGAGATTGCGTGCAGCGTCGATGGAGGACGGACGGGTCCTCGCGGGACCCGGCGGCGTCAGGGCGTGCGCCTGCCGCCGGGCCCGCAGGCCGCGCCGACCCCGTCCCCACGGATGCGGCGCGCGACGGGAGCACCCCCGCTCAGAGGTGTCCCGGTCTGGGATGAGCTCTGCCCGAGGAGTAAGATGAACCTCGGTTCAAGAACCATCATGAACCACGGTTCATCTTGTCGCAAGTCCTTTCCGCCCTGAGGAGCGCCCATGACCCGGACGCAGGCCCCGCGCGCCGACGCCGTCCGCAACCGCAAGAAGATCCTCGACGCGGCGCGCGAGCAGATCACCCGTCATGGATCGGACGTCGGGATGGACGAGATCGCCGCCACGGCGGGCGTGGCCGTGGGCACGCTGTACCGGCACTTCCCCACCAAGAAGGACCTGGTCACGGCGGTCGTGAACGAGCACATCGCGCACGTCACCGAGGCCGCCGAGGCGGCCCGGGCGCGCCAGGAGGCCGGATCGCGCGCGCTGGAGGAGGTCACCGGCCTGCTGGCCAGGCTCATCGAGGAGACGGCCACCAATCACGCGGTGAAGGCCGCCGCCCACTCCCTCGGGGCCGACCTGGTCGACAAGGACGCCAAGGCGCGGGGCGCCGCCGCTCTCGCCGCCCTGATCGCGGCGGGACAGGCCGACGGGGACATCCACCAGGACGTCACCGTCAACGACATCTTCCTGCTCTTCTCCACGGCCCCCACCGACCAGTCCCCCGCCGACCGCGCCCGCTGGCTCACGCTGGTCCTCACCGGCCTGACCACACACACCCGCGCCGTGGACACCCCGCAGCCGCCCACCCCGTAGCGCGGCGGGCGACGCCGACGAGGGCCCGGTCTCCGCGCGTCTCCGGCAACGGAGGCGCCGGACATGCCGGGGAATTTCCCCCAATCGGCCTCACAGCAACGCCTACTGCACGATCATCGCCTCATGACCCACCCCGGCGTCGCCGACCCCGACTGGCATCCCTTCCATCATCTGGCCGCCGGGCTCGCCCGCCGGGTGCGCGCCTTCCAGAACGGCGACGTCTCGGGTGTCATGGCGCCCGATGCCGTGGCGCAGGCGGAGAGACTCCGGTCCTGCGCCATGCGCGGCGAGGGCGGACGGTACGTCGTCGACGGACCCTTCCTGCTCATCGTCGCGTCCCTGCGCCACGCGCGCGGCATGGTTCTCGGCGAGCACGACCCCGAAGGCCGGGGCGAACTCGCTCTGGCTGTCGAGTTGTTCGCGCTGCTCGCGCAGCTCGACCGGACCGTGGTGCCCCCACCTTTGCGCGCCCGGGTCGACGCCTTGCGGACGCCGGACGTCGAGGAGCTCACGGTGCTGGGTGGCCGGGGGTCGGCGTTGTACGAGCGGTGGAGCACCACGTCGGACCCCGAATCCTTGGACGCGGCGGTGAGCACGCTGCGGGACTGCCGTGCCCTCGTGCCAGAGGGGCATCCCAGCAGACCGGCGGTGCTGTCCAATCTGTGCTGCGCGTTACGGGCCCGGTACGAGCTGCGCCGCGCGGCCGAGGACTTGGACGAGGCGATCAAGGCCGGCCGTGCCGCGGTCGTCTCGGCGCACGCCGGCGATCCGAATCGCTGGCGGTACAACGGGAATCTCAGCGGGGCGCTGATGACGCTCCCCGACCGGTCACGAACCGTCCTGGACGAGGCCGTCTCCTGTGGCAGGGAGGCGGTGGCCTTCCCGTCGTGTCCCGCGGCGTTCTATTTCCATCTGGGCCAGGCCCTCCTCGCGCGAGCCACGGCCGCCTCCGAGGACTCGCACCGAGCGGCCGCCGACCTGGACGAAGCTGTCGACGCCTTCGGTCACGCTGGCCGCAAGGAGCCGCGAGCCCCGCGACGCCAGGCGCAATGGGGTCTCGCCCTGCTCGCGCGGTTCACGGTCCAGGCCGATCCCGCCGACCTCCGGGCCGCTCTGGAGCACACCGCGGAAGCCGTGCGGCTCACGTCCCGGTCCGATCCCTCGTTCTACCGGTACCTGGTCGCACACGCCCAGGTACTGTCGGTCCGGGCCGCACTCTCCGACGAGATCGGAGTTCTGGAGGATCTGATCGGTGTCCAGCGCCAGGCGCTCGAGGCAGCGCCCCGGCCGTGGCGGGCCGAGCGATTACATGCGCTGGCCGTCGCGCTGCACACACGCTTCCGGCTGACACACACTGGGCAGGACCTCGACGAAGCCATCCGGCTCTGCCACGAGGCCATCAAGCTGTGCGAGCCGGGCGAGGACGGGCGGATCCAGGAGTACACGACCGAGTTGGGCTCAATCCTGCTGACGCGGGCCATGCGGGCACGGCACACCGGGGACGATCACGGCCACACCTCGTACCTGGGGCGTGCTGTCACCGTCCTGCGCCAAGGAACCGGCCCGACCGCCCTGTTCGACCTCGGTCGCGCCCTCGACCTGTCGTACGAACGCAATGACGCCCCCGCCCTGCTCGACGAGTCGCTCCGATGCTTCGAGGCGGCTCTGGAGGCGACCGGGCCCGAGGACACCAATTATCTGCGGACTCTGTCGTCACTCGCCACAGTGCTGCTCAAATGGGCCGATCGTCACGGCGACCTGGCGGCCCTCCACCGCGCCGTGGAGCTCAACAGACGGGCGTTGGCCGCGACGCCGGAGGGACATCCGGAGCGTGCGGGGGTGTTGACCCATCTCGCGATGGCCTTGGCGGTCCGGTACGACCGGCTGATGACGGAGGAGGACCTCGCGGAGGCCGTCCGAAGAAACCGGGAGGCCGTCGCGGCCGAAACAACGCAGTGGTCCGCTCACGAACGCTCTGTGGCGTGGAACAACCTGGGCATGCATCTGGGCCGCACGTACGAGCGCTCCCACGCGCTCGACGACCTCGAGGAGGCGATCGACGCCCTGCGCAGGGCCGTCGAGGTAGCGGAAGGCGGCACGGACGTCGGGAACGCCGGGTCCAATCTGTGTCTCGCGCTCAGCTACCTGTTCGTCAGGACTGGTCTGCCCGCCGACCTGGACGAAGCGGTCGACGCCGGCCGACTCGCCACGGACGCTTTTCCGGCAGGGCATGTGAAACGGGCCGGGACGATGACGAACCTCTCGTCGGTACTGATGCTCCGTGCGCGCCTGGTGGGAAGGCGGGGCGACGCCGACGAGGCCGTCCGGTACGCCAGGGCGGCCGTGGGCGCCGTGCCGCGCTCCCATCCCGACCGGTGCAGGCATCTGTCCAGCCTCGCCAATGCGCTCCTGTCCAGATTCCTGGTGTCGGGCGACGCCCCCGATCGGGAGGAGGCGGCCGATGTGGCGCGGCAGTCGCTGGCGCTCCAGCCGGACGGCGACTGGCGCCGGGTGGGCGCGCTGTGCCATCTGGGTGATGCGCATGTCTGGGGGGCCCTGCGCACGCTCGGGCCCGATGCTCTCTCAAGTGAGTCCTCTCCGCTCGAGTCCGTGGGGGCATCCGTCATGGCGCGGCTCTGCGCCCTTCCGGACGAGCTCGGCCGGCCCGCCCTCCGCGAGGCGGTGGCCGCCTACCGGGAAGCCGCCGCAGTCCCCGGTGTCCCCGCGACGAACCGCTTCTCCGCCGCCGCTTCCTGGGCGGCGTGCGCCTCCGCGCTCGGGGACTGGCCGGAGGCGCTGACCGCCTACCGGGCGGCCTTCGCCCACCTGCCCGCGATGGCCTGGCACGGTCTCGAACTGGAGGACCGGGTCAGCGTTCTGTCCCTCTGGGACAGCATCGCGCCCGATGCCGCGGCGGCGGCGCTGCACCTCGGGCGCCCCGACACCGCACTGCAGCTGCTCGAGCAGGGCCGCGGCGTACTGCTGGCGCAGGCGATCGACTCACGCCTCGACCTGACGACGCTGGCGGAGTACGACACCGAACTCGCGCGACGGATCGAGGGGATCGGCGCCGCCCTGCACGCCCCGGACTCCCCGCTCGCCGATGCCGCCCCCCGGCGCCGCCGGGAACTCGCGGCCGAGCTGGACGCGTTGACCGAGCGGGCGTTCCGTCTCCTCGGCCTGGAGAGCCTGCTCGAACCGCCCACTCTCGAAGAACTCCAGGAGGCCGCGGCCGACGGCGCGGTGATCGTCGTCAACACGAGTGTCCTGCGCAGCGACGCCCTGATCGTCACCCGCGACACCGTTCGCACGGTCCCCCTGCCCGGCCTGGAGTGGGCATGGGTCAAGGAGCGGGCGGAGTCCCTGCTCACGGACCTCGCCGCCTCCGACGACACGGGACGCCAGGCGCTGAAAGAGACCCTGAGGCTGCTTCAGCAGACGGTGGTGGCACCGGTTCTCGAGAAGCTGCCGCCTTCTGTCTCCCGTCTGTGGTGGTGCCCCACCGGGCCTCTGACCCTCCTTCCGATCCACGCCACGGACCCCCTCCCGGACCGCTACGTCTGCTCGTACGCCACGACGCTGCGCTCCCTCGCCGCGGCCCGCACTCGGCAGTCGTACGACGATCCGGGTGCCGTCCTCGTCGTCGAGCAGGCGGAGGTCCCGGAGCTGCGCCCGCTGCCGGCCGCTCGCAGGGAGGCCCTGAACCTGGTGACCAGGCTCAAGGAACGGACCCTGCTCACCGGCCCGATGGTCACTCCGCGGTCTTTGCGGAGAGCCCTGCCGCGCCACGCCTGTCTGCACTTCGCGGGCCATGCCGGCCATGACCCCGTCCACCCGGCCCGCGGCGGGCTGCACTGTCACGAGGGCCGGCTGACCGTGGCGGACATGAGCCGTCTGCGCCTGGACCGCGCCGAACTGGCCTTCCTCAGCGCCTGCGTGACCGCACGCGGCACGGAACGCCTCCCGGACGAACCGGTCCATCTGGCCGGAGCGCTCCAACTCGCGGGATTCACCCACGTGGTGGCGACCCAGTGGATGGTCCGCGACAACATCGCCGCGCAACTCGCCGGGCACTTCTACACGGAGCTGTGCCACGACGGACGGCCCGAGCCCGCGCGTGCCGCGTTCGCGCTGCACGCGGCCGTGCGCGAGATCAGGCGGCGGGACGACGATCCGCTGCTGTGGGCGACGTACGTACACACCGGGCCGTGAGCCTTCGTCATCAACTCCGTCGAACAGGCTTGAAACCATCCTCGGCGCAGCCGAGTCGACCTCCCGACACAAGATCATGTGGCCGCACGATTACACGGTGTCACCGTCAACTGCCGTTCAGAGAAGCCGATTTGACGCACGCTTCACCCGCCGGACACCCAGCAGGGTGTGGCGCAGGCCACACTGCCGCAGGTCCGGGCGCTCCGACGGCGGGCCGGCGCGTCGAGGGCGGGCGCCGAGGGGGCCGTCACCGAGGCGTCGGCGGACAGGTCCAGACCTCTGGCGGCAGGGGGGCCTTCTCGACGGCGATGCCCGGGATGACCTTGCCGTTGACCCCATTCATGATCGATTTGAACGCCCTGCGGCGTCGCGGACGTAGTCGATGTCGATGGGGCACCCGACGCTGGTCTGGTCGACGGTGTGGGTGTGGGCCGGGCAACGGCTGCTGTCCGCGGAGCGGATGGGGACTCGCGGCGGCTTCGCGCAGGTGGAGGCGGCAAGCCGGGCCTTCTCGATCTCGCCATACAGGGAGTAACCGATGTTGTAGAGCCACTTTTAAATCTTGAGCACAAAATGCACACACACCCCTCTCCATAGCGGCCTCGATGGTCTAGATTGACCGTGCTTCAGCTGTTCGGACACGAACCGACCAATAATGATCTACAGGTCTGGCACTGCGGAAAGCATGCAGTCGCGTCCCGGCGCCAGACGTGGGGGTGATCAATTTCCGGGGGGCTCGGTCGGGGATCTTGGGTGCGGGGGCGCCCAGGGTTTCGACGGGTTCCCGTGCACTCGAGAGCCGGCGGGACATGTGTGTTCCTGCCGCCAGGGTGAGTTGATCGACGATCAGTCATCTCTGGTACAGCCGTGATGCAGTGCGGGAGGCGGGGGCCTCCCGAGGGGAGGAGCGGTGCGGCGGGGGTGGGGCCCCCGAGGGGGGCGTTACAGGGTTAGACACGTGCGTCGACCCATGTAACACGCCCCCCTCGGGGGGCGTTACAGGGTTGGACGAGTGTGCGTCGAACCACTGGGGACCTGGGGGGTTCTGTGCGGCAAGGGGGACTAGTCAGTCCGTTTCCAACGGCGCGCGGGCGTCTGGAGAACGGGGCAATCAGCCATCCCGCGAACGACTGGGAGCAGCGGTACCGACGTACCGTGATCACCAGTGACACCGTGGCCACCGCCTTCGTGGTGGCGGCGATCGGCAATTTCTTCGGGGCCCGGGACGCGGCCAACTGGCACGAGAAGTGGGGAATTCTCGCTTTCGGCACCGAGCTGCTGGTGCTGGGCACACTCGCGGTGAGCAAGTCGTGGGCACCGGCTGTTCTCGGCCAGGGCGCGGAGGAATTCCGTCGGCTCGGACGTTCGCTGTTCTCGGCGACCGTTGTATTGGCACTCGGCGGAATCGCTCTGACCTCGCGCAACATCAAACTCTGGATCTTCGTCGCGATCCCCGCGATCGCGATGGTCACCATGACGACGCGATATCTGCTGCGTCTCTGGCTGCACAAGCAGCGCAAGGAAGGACGGTGTCTGCGACCGGTGCTCGCCGCCGGGAGCCCGGCAACCGTGCACGATCTGATCACCCGGACCCGTAAGTTCCCGCACCTCGGCTGGCGGGTGGACGCGGTGTGCACGACGCACGGTCCCGGGCTGGACGGTGACGAGCTGGACGGGGTGCCGGTCGTCGGGCGGCTGACGGAAGTCGCCCACCACGTACGCCGCGACGGCTACCGCGTCGTCGCGGTCACACCCGATCCGCACTGGTCGCCGGACCGCCTGCGGCGGCTGGCCTGGAACATCGAGGGCAGTGACGCCGAGATGGTCGTGGCCCCCGTGCTGATGGAGGTGGCCGGCCCGCGGTTGCACGTCGACGCGGTGCTCGGGATCCCGTTGCTGCGGGTCAGCATGCCGACCTTCACCGGCGGCCCCCGGGCGGTCAAGGAGGTCGTCGACCGGCTGGGCGCGGCGATCCTGCTGCTGCTGTTCGCGCCGCTGATGGTGTTCGTCGCGCTGCTCGTGATGGTGGACAGCCGGGGTGGGGCGTTCTACCGCCAGAGACGGGTCGGCAAGGACGGCCGCGAGTTCACCATCCTGAAGTTCCGCACGATGGTCGTCGGGGCCGACCGGGCCCGCGCCGCGCTGGCCGACCGCAACGAGGGTGCCGGCCTGCTGTTCAAGCTCCGCCGGGATCCGCGGGTGACCCGAATGGGGGCGGTGCTGCGGCGGTACTCGATCGACGAACTGCCGCAGCTCTTCAACGTGCTGAGCGGTTCGATGTCGCTCGTCGGTCCGCGGCCACCGCTGCCGGAGGAGTCGGCCGCGTACGGCCCGGACATGCGGCGGCGGCTGCTGGTGAAGCCAGGACTGACCGGTCTGTGGCAGATCAGCGGGCGCAGCGACCTGTCGTGGGAGGAGGCGGTGCGGCTGGACCTGCGGTACGTGGAGGACTGGTCGCTCGCCCTGGACACGGTGATCTTGTGGAAGACCCTGCGGGCGGTGCTGTACGGGCAGGGGGCCTACTGATGCGCGGAAGTCGTCGTCCGGCCGGCGCGCGGACCGCAGGCCGAAAGGGCCTGCCTGGGGGGAGGAGCGAGACATGAGGGTCAGTGTTTTCGGGCTCGGCTACGTGGGCTGTGTGTCGGCCGCGTGCCTGGCCAGCATGGGGCACCAGGTCGTCGGCGTGGATGTGAACCAGGTGAAGGTCGACCTGGTGAACGACGGCAAGGCCCCCGTGGTGGAGGAGCGAATCGGCGAGCTCATCGCCGAGGTCGTGGAGAGCGGGGCGTTGCGCGCCACCGGCGACGTCCGCGAGGCGATCATGGACAGCGAGGTGTCGCTCATCTGCGTGGGCACACCGTCGGAGCCCAACGGCAGCCTGTGCACCACGTACTTGGAGCGGGTCACGGAGCAGATCGGCGCGGCGCTCGCCGAGCGGGGCGGCCGGCACACTGTCGTGTTCCGCAGCACCATGCTGCCGGGCACCTGCCTGAACCTGCTGGTGCCGATCCTGGAGAAGTCCCTCGGCGGCACCGCCGGGGTGGACGTCGGGGTCGCGGTCAACCCGGAGTTCCTGCGTGAGGGCACGAGCGTGCGGGACTTCTTCGACCCGCCGAAGACCGTCATCGGCCAGCTCGACGAGACGAGCGGCGATGTGGTCGCCGCGCTCTACGAGGGCCTGACCGGCGAGGTGTTCCGGGTGCCGGTCCCGACGGCCGAGGCGATCAAGTACGCGGACAACGCCTTCCACGGCCTCAAGATCGGCTTCGCGAACGAGCTGGGCGCGGTGTGCCAGGCGCTCGGGGTGGACTCGCACCAGGTGATGGACGTGTTCCTGGCCGACCGCAAGCTGAACATCAGCTCCGCCTATCTGCGGCCCGGCTTCGCCTTCGGCGGCTCCTGCCTGCCCAAGGACCTGCGCAGCCTGGTCCACGCGGCGCAGCGCGCCGACGTCTCGGTGCCCATCCTCTCCCATGTGCTGCCGTCCAACTCCGACCATCTGCAACGTGCGGTGGAGCTGGTCGAGCGGGCCGGGAAGCGGCGGGTGGGGCTGTTCGGACTGTCCTTCAAGCCCGGCACGGACGACCTCCGCGAGAGCCCGCTGGTCGAGCTGGCCGAGCGGCTCTTCGGCAAGGGGTACGACCTGAAGATCTACGACGCCAATGTGAGCCTGTCCCGGCTGCTCGGCGCGAACCGCGAGTACATCGAGAACCGGCTGCCGCACCTCGCGCAACTCCTAGCGGACTCCGTCGACGACGTGCTCGAGCACGCCGAGGTGTGCCTGGTCGGGACCAGGGACCCGGACGTGCTGTCGGCGCTGCCGCACGGCGGCGGCCCGGTGATCGTCGACCTCGTCCGCCTCCCCGACGCCGAGGCGCGCCGGGCCGAACCGGGGTACATGGGCCTTGCCTGGTGACACGAGCGGCGTCGGCCGGCCGGGCCGGCGCGCGCTGATCCTGGTGGAGAACCTGTCGGTGCCGTTCGACCGGCGGGTGTGGCAGGAGTGCACGACGCTGCGCGACGCCGGATGGACCGTGCACGTCATCTGTCCTCAGGGCAGCAAGCGGGACACGGAGGCGGAGGCGGAGATCGACGGGGTGCGCATCCACCGCTACCCGTTGCGCGCCGCCACCGGAGGGCCGGCCGGCTATCTGCGCGAGTACGGCTCGGCGTTGTGGCACACGCTGCGGCTGGCCCGCAGGGTCGGCCCGGTCCACGTGGTCCACGCCTGCAACCCGCCCGACCTGCTGTTCCTGCCGGCGCTGTGGCTGAAGCGGCGCGGCGCACGGTTCGTCTTCGACCAGCACGACCTGGTGCCCGAGCTGTATCTCTCGCGGTTCGACCGAGGCAAGGATCTGCTGTACCGCGCCGTGTGCGCGCTGGAGCGGCGGACCTACCGGGCCGCGGACATCGTGCTCGCCACGAACGAGAGCTACCGGGACGTCGCGGTGCGCCGCGGCGGACAGCGGCCGGAGGACGTCTTCGTGGTGCGCAGCGCCCCGGACATCGACCGGTTCCATCCGGTACCGGCCGAGCCGGAGCTGAAGCGCGGCAAGCCTCATCTGCTGTGCTATCTCGGCGTGATGGGTCCGCAGGACGGCGTCGACTACGCGCTGCGGGCCCTGGCGAAGCTGCGCGACGAGGTCGGACGGAGCGACTGGCACGCGGTGTTCGTCGGCGCCGGTGACACCTTCGACGCGATGGTGGAGCTGTCCCGGCGGCTGGGGCTCTCGGACCAGGTGCAGTTCACCGGGCGGGTGCCGGACGCCGACCTGGTGCGCTATCTGTCCACCGCGGACGTGTGCCTCTCCCCCGATCCGCACAATCCGCTCAACGACGTGTCGACGATGAACAAGGTCCTGGAATACATGGTGATGGGCCGGCCGATCGTCTCCTTCGACCTCCGCGAGGCGCGCGTCTCCGCCGGTGACGCCGCCGTCTACGCGCCCGCCAACGACGAGGCCGAGTTCGCCAGGCACATCGCGCTGCTGCTGGACGACCCGGAGAAGCGGGCCCTGATGGGCAAGATCGGCCAGGAGCGGATCAGTGGGCCGCTCTCCTGGCGCAACTCCCAGCAGGCGCTTCTCGCCGCCTACGCCGCCGCCTGCCGGGACGACGTCCCGGCGTCGGCGGAGCACACCGACCGCACAGGGGGGAGGCCGCACCGTTGAGCGATGACACCATACGTCTGGCCACGATCGGGCGGATCGTCCGTCGGCGCTGGCGGCTGCTCACCCTCCTCGCTCTGGTGGGTGCGCTCGTCGGCTACGGCGCCTCATTGCTGTTCCCGCCGCGCTACACGACCTCGGCCTCGGTCCTGCTGCCGGGCGCGTGGGAGGAGCGCGAGCTGCTGACCCGGACGGAGATCGCGACCAGTTCGGTGGTGGTCAACCGCGCGGCCGCCGCGCTCGACTGGACCGGGGTCGACGGCAGGGAACTGCGGGACCGGGTGAGCGCCGAGGCCGCCGACGGGAACATCATCAAGATCTCGGGCACCGCCGACACCCCGGAGCGCGCGCAGCAGCTCTCCGACGAGGTGGCCCGGCAGTTCGTCACCTTCGTCGCGCGGATCTCCGGTGAGAACACCGACCCCGAGGCGGCGGCGCGGCCCGAGGAGCTGCGGCAGATGGTGGTGCGGACCAGCCGCCGTATCACCGAGCTGGCCGACTCGGCCGGCACGGGGCAGACCGTGGAGAGCGTGCAGACCCGCACGGAGCTCGCGAAGCTGCGCACCGCGCTCCAGGAGGCCATCAACAAGCTGGACGAGACCGACCCGGCCGCGGGCCAGGCCAACATGGTCGTCATGGGACCGGCTTCCCCGCCGACCGGTGAGGCGCCGCCGACGCGGATCCAGCTGATCGTGGCCGGGGCGGTGCTGTTCTTCCTGGTCACCGTCGTCGGCCATCTCACCGCCGCGCGGATGAGCCGCAGGCTGCGCACCGAGCCGGAGATCGCCGCGGCGCTGGGCGCGGCGTCGCTGGGGACCGTCGACGTACCCGCCGAACGGCTCTCGGGTCGGCCGGAGAGCGGTGGCGCGCGGGCGCGGCTGCGCCGGCTGCTGGGCGTCGACGTCCGGTGGGACGTACCGGCACCGCGGACGTCCGGTGACGAGGCGGAGCGGCGGATCCGCTACCGGCGGGTGTGTGCCCGTCTCCGGGACCGGCTGCCCTCGCCCCGGCGGCTGCTGGTCGTCGTCCCGGACGGCGACGAGACCGCCCGGCGGGCCGCGGCGCAGCTGGCCGCCGAGGCCGGGGGCGATCCGCTGCTGCGGGTGGTGCTGGTCTCGCTGTCGCGGCCCCTGGTGCCGGACCGCGAGACGGAGTCGGGCGTCCTGGTCGTGCTCAGCGCGGGCAGCTGGACCGCGGCCGAGCTCGCGGGGATCACCGAGGCGTGCGCGGACGCCAAGCACGAGGTCGTCGGCGTCGTCCTCGCCGGTCCGGTCCTGGCCGCCGCGACGCGGCCGTCCGGCGACCGTGCCGGGGACGCCGCCGTGCCGGCGCTCGCGGTCGGGGACAACGCGTCGGGAGGTTCAGCGTGATGATGAGTACAACGGCGCAGTCGGGGGCCGCCGCTCCGCTGCTCGACCTCCAGGCGCTGGTGGTTGCGGTGCGCAGGCGGCGCCGCCTGTGGTGCTCCGCGGCGCTGCTGGGGCTGGTCCTCGGCGCGGCGGTCGCGGTCCTGCTGCCCCCGCCGCCCACCGCGGTGACCAAGCTGCTGGTCGCGCATCAGGCCGACCAGCCCAACGACCCCGGAACGCTGATCCGCACCGACGTCGCGCTGCTGCACACCACGCGGATCGCGGGCACGGCCCTGAAGTCCCTCGACTCCCCGGAGAAGCCCGAGGACTTCATGCGGGACTACGAGGGCCTCGGCCTGACCAACAACCTGCTCCAGATCACGGTGACCGGTGACAGCGACGCGCAGGCGGTGGCCCGCGCCCGGGCGCTGGCCGACACGTTCGTCGCGGACCATGTGAAGCGGATACGGGAAGCCGCGGACGCCGAGGCCAAGAGCCTGCTCGCCCAGCGTGACCGGATGCGGGAGGAACTCGCCGAGGTCAACGCGGAGATCGGGGACGCGTCGCCGGAGAGCGGGCCGCAGGAGTCGGCGAACATGGAGTCGCTCTTCGCCCGCCGGGCCGAACTCACCGCGCGGATCACCGACTTCGGCCAGCGTGCGGCGGAGGCACGCATCGGCACACCCCAGCTCGTCGCCGGCACCCAGATCGTGGACGCGCCGCGCGCGGTGCGTCATTCGCTGCCCAGGACCGCCGCCACCAACGCCGCGATCGGGCTCGTCCTCGGGCTCGTCCTCGGGCTCGCGCTGGCCGCGGTCGGTGTGGTCGTGGCGGACCGCCCCGTGCTGCGCCGGGACATCGCGGCGAATCTCGGCGCCTCGGTCATCGCGGAACTCCCCCGCCGGGCGGGGCTCTGGCGGCGTCGGCGGATCCGCGCGGCCCGCGAACGCCTCACCGCGTCCCTGGCCCGCACCGTGCGCAACTCCGCGGAGCAGGTGTCGCTGCTGGAGCTGGGCAGCGCCCGCAGCACGACCGTGATCGCCCTGGATCTCGCCAGGGCGCTGGCGGCGGCGGAGGAGCCGGTGACGGTCGTCGACGCCCTGCCCGGCCTCCAGCTCGCCAAGCGCCGCCCGAAGCCGGGGGACCCGACCGTGGTCGGCGGCGAGCGTGCCGCGGCCGTGCCGCCTCAGGAACGCTGCCTGGGCGTCGGCTCGGTGGCGCCCGGCACGGCGTGGACCGACCTGCAGTACCTCGGCACACGGACCGTGCTCGTCGTACGGGCCGGGCACGGCTGCGCCGCCTGGCTGCACACGGTCGCGCGGCAGCTCGCGGACCAGCGCATCGCGGTGATCGGTGTGGTGCTGATCGACCCCGATCCGCGCGACCGTACCGACGGCACGCTGTGGGACGGGCTGCACACCGCGCTGCGCGGCCAGAGCGAACGGCCGGCCCGGCAGAACGGTGGGGGTCCCTCCCACGCCGTTCAGGCGGTGGGGGAAGGCCGACGGGGGGCGGAGCGGCTGCCGATGCGTGCGGCGACCGTCCCGGACAGCGACCAGGAGGCGCGGTAGGACATGTGTGGCATCGCGGGTACTTACCGCTGGCCGGACGGAAAGGCGGTGACCGACCGGCTCACCGACACCCTCGCCCATCGCGGGCCCGACGGAGCGGGCCGTTACAGCCACGCCGCCGGTGACGGCGAGGTGCATCTCGGGCACCGTCGGCTGGCCATCATCGACCTGTCGGAGACCGGCGCCCAGCCGATGGTCTCGGACGGTCTCGTCCTGACGTACAACGGCGAGCTGTACAACGCGCCCGAGCTGCGCGCCGAGCTGTCGGCCGCGGGGGTGCGCTTCCGCGGGACGTCCGACACGGAGGTGCTGCTGGAGGCGTGGCGGCGCTGGGGCACGGACTGTCTGCCCCGGCTGCGCGGCATGTTCGCGTTCGGGGTCTTCGACGAGCGCACCGGTGAGCTGGTGCTCGCCCGTGACCAGCTCGGCATCAAGCCGCTGTTCCTGCTGCGGCGCGGCGAGGGCCTGGTGTTCGCCTCCGAGCTGAAGGCGCTCGCCTCCGTGACCGGCGGGAAGCTGGAGGTGGACCACGCGGCGCTGGTGGCCTCGCTGCTGTACTACTGGGTGCCGGACTCGCGGTGCGCGTTCCGTGAGGCGGAGAAACTGCCGCCGGGCAGCTGGCTGCGGATCCGGCCCGACGGCCGGGTGGAGCGCGGCACGTACTGGCGGCTGAAGGAGGTCGCGGCCGAGGGCCGGGAGCGGGCTCTGAGCGGCGAGCGGCCGGATCTGGCCGCTGTCGTCGAGGAGTCGACCCGGCGTCATCTGCTGTCCGACGTCCCCGTGGCGACCTTCCTGTCCGGCGGGCTGGACTCCAGCTATCTGACGGCGCTGGCGGCCCGCGAGCGGCCCGGGATCTCCGCCTACACGATCGGGTTCCGCGCCGAGGACGCCCGCTTCGAGGCGATGCCGGACGACCTGCGCTACGCCCGGCAGGTGGCCGGGCGGTTCGGCGTCGACCTGCACGAGATCGAGATCGCCCCGAACGTGCTCGAGCTGCTGCCGCGGATGACGTACCACCTGGACGAGCCGATCGGTGACCCCGCCGCGATCAACACGTTCCTGATCTGCTCGGCCGCCCGGGAGGCCGGGGTCAAGGTGATGCTGTCGGGGATGGGCGCCGACGAGCTGTTCGCCGGGTACCGCAAGCACCTGGCCAACCTGCTGGCGCTGCGCTACCAGCGTGTCCCGCGGCCCCTGCGGCGCGGTCTGTCGGCCGCCGTGGACCGGCTGCCCGTCGCCTCGGCCCGCCGGGGGTACCGGTCGGTGCGCTTCGCGAAGCGGTTCCTCTCCTTCGCCGATCTGCCGGAGGAGACCGCGTTCCGGCGCAGTTACACCATGTACGACCAGGACGAGCTGCTCGCGCTGGTCGATCCGGACCTCGCCGGGACGGTCGAGGACGTGCTGACCGAGCACGCGGACGTCTACCGGGACAACGAGCTCGACGACTTCGTCAACCGCATGTGCCTCGGCGACGCCCGGATGTTCCTGCCGGGCCTCAACCTCGCGTACACCGACCGGTCGAGCATGGCCGCGTCGACGGAGGTGCGGGTGCCGTACGTGGACGTCGAGGTGGTCAGGGCTGCGTTCGCGGTGCCCGGCGACCGCAAGATCGTCGGACGGCAGGGCAAGGCCGTCCTGAAGGAGGCGGCGACCTCGGTCCTGCCCCGGGAGATCGTGTACCGGCCCAAGGGCCTGTTCAGCGCGCCGCTGCGCGCCTGGATGAGCCGGGACCTGGCACCGCTGGTGCGCGAGGTGATCCACGACGGCGAGCTCGTCAGGTCCGGGCTGCTGCGCCGGGACGCCCTGGAGCGCATGGCCGCCGAGGACGCCGCCGGGCAGCGCGACTTCTCCAAGCATCTGTGGCATGTGCTGACCCTCGAGTACTGGTACCGCGGCGCGACCTCCGGGTCCGGCCAGCACTCTCCCTCGCAGGCGTAGAGACAAGAGGACTTCGTGAAGCAGGTCGTACAGAACTACAAGAGCGGCGAGCTGGCGGTGCTCGACGTGCCGGTGCCGGGCTGCAAGCCGGGCGGGGTGCTGGTCCGCAGTGCCTTCTCGCTGATCTCCACCGGGACCGAGATGATGAAGGTGTCCGAGGCCGGCATGTCGATGCTGGGCAAGGCGCGGTCCCGTCCGGACCAGGTGGCCAAGGTCATGCAGAGCGTGGCCGTGAACGGGGTGCCCGCCACCTACCGCAAGGTGATGGGCAAGCTGGACTCCTACACGCCGCTGGGCTACTCGCTGTGCGGGGTCGTCGAGCAGGTCGGCGCCGGGATCGACGATGTGAAGGCCGGCGACCTGGTGGCCTGCGCGGGCAACGAGCACGCGCTGCACGCCGAGTTGAACTGGGTGCCGAAGAACCTCTACGCGCCGGTGCCGGACGGTCTCGCGCCGCGGCACGCCGCCTTCGGCACCGTCGGGTCGATCGCGATGCAGGGCGTCCGCCAGGGCGAGCCGCAGCTCGGCGAGGTGGCGCTGGTCATCGGCCTCGGGCTGATCGGGCAGCTGGTGGTGCAGCTGCTGACCGCCTCGGGCGTCCGTGTCGTCGGGGTCGACCCCGACCCGGCGCGCTGCGAGCTCGCCGAGCGCCTGGGCGCCGCGGCCTGCGGCGATCCCTCCTCCGCGGCCGTGGAGGCCGTCGTCGCCGAACTCACCGACGGTCACGGCGTGGACCAGGTGTACCTGGCCGCCGGCGGCGGCAGCAACCAGCCCGTCGAGCTGGCCGCCCGGCTCTGCCGCGACCGCGGCCGGGTCGTCGACATCGGCAAGTGCCGCCTTGACCTGCCGTGGAACGCGTACTACGAGAAGGAACTCGACGTCCGGTTCTCCCGCAGCTACGGCCCCGGGCGCTACGACCCGGAGTACGAACTCCAGGGACGCGACTACCCGATCGGCTATGTGCGCTGGACCGAGCGCCGCAACCTGGCGTGCTTCCTCGACCTCGTCGCCCGCGGCCGCGTCGACGTGGAGCCGCTGATCTCCCACATCGCCGACTTCGACGACGCGGTGGAGACGTACCAGCGTCTGAAGGACGGCGACCTCAAGGCCGTGGCCGTGCTGTTCCGTTACCCCGAGCACACGGCCGACGCGCCGCAGGCTCCGGCGGTGGCCGTGCCCGCGGTGAGGGCGAGCGGACCGGTGGCCGCCCCGGGCCGGGCCGCGGGCAAGCCGGTGCGCCTGGCGTTCGTCGGCGCGGGCAACTACGCCACGTCGATGCTGCTGCCGCACCTGGCGCAGCGCGACGGCGTCGAGCTGTCGACCGTCGTCACCACCACCGCCCTGTCCGCGGCCAACGCGCAGCGCAAGTTCGGCTTCGCACAGGCCACCACCGATCTCGACGCCGTGCTCGGCGACGATGCCGTGGACGCGGTGTTCGTCGTCACCCGGCACAGCTCGCACGCCGAACTGACCCGCAAGGCGCTGCTGGCCGGCAAGACGGTGTTCGTGGAGAAGCCCCTGGCGCTCACCGAGGACGAACTCGCCAACGTCCTCGCAGCGGTGGAGGAGTCCGGCAACGACCGCCTCCAGGTCGGCTTCAACCGCCGCTTCGCGCCGCTGCTCCAGGAGGCCAAGAAGCAGTTCGGCGCCAGAACCGGCCCGGCCAGCCTGCGCTACCTGGTCAACGCGGGCCGGCTCACCCACGGCAGCTGGTACCTCCAGCAGGGCACCGAGGGCTCGCGGTTCGCGGGCGAGGGCGGGCACTTCATCGACACGGCGAGCGCGCTGCTCGACGCCGACCCGGTCTCGGTGTACGCGGTCGCCACGTCCGGCAACGAGGACCTCCAGATCGTGCTGAGCTACCCGGACGGCTCCACCGCCACCATCAGCTATGTCACCACCGGCGCGCCCGGCTTCCCCAAGGAGACGCTGGACCTGGCCGCGGACGGCAAGGTGCTGCGGCTCGACGACTTCGTGCGTGCCTCCGTGTACAGCCGGAAGCGGTGGGTCAGTTCGCGGCTGCCCAAGGCCCGGGACAAGGGCCAGTCCGCCGAACTGGCCGCGTTCGTGAAGGCGGTGCGGACCGGCGGGCCGATGCCGGTGCCGCTGGAGTCGCTGGCCGCCACCACGGCGGCCACCCTCGCCGTGCAGGCGGGCCTCGCGGGCGGCGCGCCGGTGACGTTGGCGAGGGCTCGATGACCATGAGCGCGGGCTGGTACCTCCGCCGGCTGTCCCGGATGGGACCGCGGGAGGTGGGCGGCCGGGTGGGCGACGCGGTGCGCAGACGGCGGTGGCGGACCGCGCCGCCGCACAGCCCGGGCGTGTCCGGCGCCCGGTTCACCGCGGTACTGCCCGCGGGCACGATCGCCGCGATACCTCCGGACGCCGTCAAACGCCTCGTCGCCGAGGCGGACCGGCTGATGGCGGGGCACGCCGAGTACTTCGGGGTGGACCGCGACGACATGGCCGACCCGGACTGGTTCCTCGACCCGAAGACCGGGCGCCGGGCACCCCAGGTCTACGCCTTCGACGTGCCGTACCGCGACGAGGACACGGTCGGCGACATCAAGCAGATCTGGGAGCCGTCCCGGCATCAGTACCTCACCCGGCTCGCCGCCGCCTACGCGGTCACCGGGAACGAGCGGTACGCCGAGCGGGTCGCCGAGCACCTGCGCTCCTGGTGGACGGCCAACCCACCGCTGCGCGGGGTGCACTGGACCAGCGGCATCGAGCTGGGCATCCGGCTGCTGTCCTGGGTGTGGATCCGCCGGCTCCTCGACGGCTGGCCGGGCGCGGCCGGACTGTTCGAGGAGAACCCGGTGGCGCGCGACCAGATCTGGCACCACCAGCGCTGGCTGGCCGCCTTCCCCAGCCGGGCATCCTCGGCGAACAACCACGTCGTCGCCGAGGCCGCCGGGCAGTTCGCCGCGGCCTGCGCGTTCGCCTGGTTCCCCACCTCGGGGCGCTGGCGGGCCGACGCGCTGCGGTCGCTGGAGCGGAACCTGCGGGCCAACACCTTCGGCTCGGGCCTCAACCGTGAACTGGCCACCGAGTACCACGGCCTGGTCCTCGAGCTGGGCCTGGCCGCAGTGGCGGAGGCGGACGCGGCCGGCGTGCCGGTCCCCGCGACGGTCCGGGTGGTGCTGCTGCGGATGACCGACGCGCTCGCGGCCGTCGTCGACAACCGGCTGCGGCCGCCGCGCCAGGGGGACGCGGACGACGGACACGGCCTGATCGTGGACGCGGAGGACACGGACCGCTGGGCCTCGCTGCTGGCCACCGGGGACGCCGTGTTCGGGCGGCTCGACTGGTGGCCGACGGTGACCGGCACCGATGTGCGCACCCCCCTGCTGGCCGCGCTCGTCCGCCCGAACGCGGTGAACGGAACCACGGCCGCCGAGTCCCGCCCGGCGAGCCGTCCGGCGCACTTCGCGGACGCGGGCATGACCATCCTGCGGGGCCCGGAGGAGATCTGGGCCCGCTGCGACGGCGGCCCGCACGGCTTCCTGTCCATCGCCGCGCACGCGCACGCCGACGCGCTGTCCGTGGAGGTCCGGCACGACGGCGTCGACGTGCTCGCCGACCCGGGGACGTACTGCTACCACGGACAGCCCGAGTGGCGGCAGTACTTCCGGTCCACCCTCGGCCACAACACCCTGAGCCTGGACGGCGCCGACCAGTCCGTCTCCGGCGGCCCGTTCCTGTGGACCCGGCACGCCCGCAGCCGCGTCCTGACCGCCGAGCCGTCCGGCGAGGGCGTGGCCCGCTGGAGCGCCGAGCACGACGGCTACCAGCCCTCCGTGCACCGCCGCCAGGTGGAACTGACCGCCGAGAGCCGCGAATTGAAGGTCGTCGACGAGGTGCGTGGCCCGCGCCGCCCCGTACGGCTGGCGTTCCACCTCGGCCCGGCGATCACCGCGGACCTGGCGGGCGAGCGCGCCGTGCTCACCTGGACCCGGGACGGCGAGGACCGCTCCGCGACGCTCGACCTGCCCGCACAGCTGACCTGGAGTGCGCACCGAGGCGAGAGCGAACCGCCGCTGGGCTGGTACTCCCCCGGCTTCGGACGCAAGGAACCCGCCACCACGCTGATCGGCACCGGTTTCACCGACGGCACCGCGCTGTCGGGGGACTTCACCACCGTACTCACGTTCCGCGGCTAGCGGGGAGGAGGGGACTCTTGGGGATCAAGTGGCGCCACTGGGCGGTGTCCGCGGCGGCGCTGACCCTGCTGACGGCGACCGGCTGCGAGAACACGCCGAGCGCGCGGCCGAAGCCGACCGCCGCGCCGTCCACGCCCGTGGCCCGGGTCTGCGCCCGGCCCGCGGCCGGCCCGGCGACGGCGCCGGCGGGCGCGGTGACAGTCGACCCCGCGGTGCCCGGCGACCTGGCCGCGAAGACCAAGAGCAGCCCCCCGAACACCACGTTCTGGCTCCGCCCGGGCAGACACCGGCTCGGCCCGGACCGCTACGCCCAGGTGATCCCCAAGAAGGGCAACACCTATCTCGGCGCGCCCGGCGCGGTGCTCGACGGCCGCAGGACCAACCAGTACGCGTTCGGCGGCACCGCCGGCGATGTCACCGTCCGCTACCTGACCGTGCAGGGGTTCGTCGCCCCGCACAACGAGGGCGTGGTCAACCATGACTCGGCCGACGGATGGGTGATCGAGCACTCGGTGATCCAGAACAACTCCGGCGCCGCGCTGATGGCCGGAGCCCGCCAGCAGGTCCGCGCCAACTGCCTGCGCGGCAACGGCCAGTACGGCATGAACGCCTACAAATCCCCCGGCCGTATCACCGGTCTGGTACTCGAGGGCAACGAGATCACGGGCAACAACAAGGACGACTGGGAGCGCCGCCAGCCGGGCTGCGGCTGCGCCGGAGGCGTCAAGTTCTGGGCCGTGGACGGCGCCGACGTCCGCGGCAACTGGGTGCACGACAACCGTGGCCCCGGGCTGTGGGCGGACACCAACAACAACGACTTCCGCATCGAGGACAATCTGATCGAGGCCAACGACGGTGCCGCGCTGATCTACGAGACCAGCTACAACGCGGTCATCCGCGAGAACACCATCCGCCGCAACAACTGGGTCGAGGGCCGCAGGCACGCCGACCGCGGCGACAACTTCCCCTTCGCGACCGTCTATCTGTCCGAGTCCGGCGGCGAACCACGCGTCCGGGCCCGCACCGACAGGATCGAGATCTACCGGAACGTACTGGAGAACAACTGGTCCGGCATCACCCTGTGGGAGAACGCCGACCGGTTCTGCAACAGCCCCGCCAACACCTCCTCCGGCGCCTGCACCCTGCTCGTGAAGAACACCCGCAGCTGCGCCCAGCCGGCGATCGCGACCGCCCCGCTGTACGCCGACTGCCGGTGGAAGACCCAGCGCGTCGACATCCACGGCAACCGCTTCGTCCTCGACAAGTCCGTCGTCGACTGCACGGTGAAGTGCGACCGCATGGCGGTGCTCGCCAACTACGGCACCTACCCCGACTGGTCGCCCTACCAGGGCGAACTCGTGGCCGAGGCGATCACCCGCAAACAGCACAACCGCTGGCACGACAACGTCTACATCGGCTCGTGGACCTTCGTCGCCCACGACCCGAGCCGCACCCTCGACTCCGGACAGTGGCAGGGCACGCCGTACCGGCAGGACGCGGGCAGCACCTTCCGCGCACGGGACCGTGGTTGAGATGCCCGCGAACCACACGCCGAAGATCGTCGGCACCGCCTGGGGACTGCTGATCCTCAACACGCTCGGCTCCGCCGGGGCGAAGACCATCGTCCCGCTGCCCCGCTCCCTCATCCAGATGGCCACCATGGGCGCGCTGGTCGCCGCGTTCGCGCTGGCCCTCCTCGTCAACCTCCCGCTGCGCATCCGGCCCAGCGCCTACCTGCTCCTGCTCACCCTGCTGCTGGTGCCGAGCGTGATCTCCAGCGCGAACCTGGAGTCCGGGTTCGGCGCGCTGTTCCGCTGCGCCCGACTGGCCCTCTTCGTCGGCACACTGTGGCTGCTCAGCCGCTGGTGGGACGGCGGCACGACGTTCGTCCGGCACCACATCCGGATGTACCTGGCGGTACTCGGGTCGGTGGCCGCGGGCCTGCTCATCTCACCGGGCGCCGCCATGCCCGAGCTCTACGGCGGACGGCTGGTCGGCGCGTTGTGGCCGCTCACCCCGCCGCAGATCGGACAGTACGCCGCGGTGATCATCGGGCTCACCGCGCTGCTCCTCCTGGGCCGCCGGACCGACCGGACCAGCGCGGCGGTCGTCATCGTGCCCTCACTCGTCCTGCTCGCCCTGACCCACACCCGCACCGCCACGCTCGGCCTGCTGATCGGGCTGGCCATGGCGATCGGCTCGCTCGTCCTCACCAGCGGCGCCGCCCGCCGCTTCTTCACCTGGGCGGTGGTGTGCGCCGCGGTGGCCGCGGTGGGGTTCGGCTCCGCGCTCCAGGCGTGGTTCCTGCGCGGCCAGAGCCAGGAGAACTTCAGCAGCCTCACCGGCCGGGCCAAGGTCTGGAACGCCCTGCTGGCGGAACCCCGGAGCACCTCGGAGTACCTGTTCGGCGCGGGCCTGGGCGACAAGTCGTTCGGCGGGCTGCCGATCGACAACAGCTGGTTCGCCGTCTACTACGAGCAGGGCATGACCGGCGTCGCCCTGGTGGCCGCGTTCGTCGTCGTGCTCGGCGGCGTGGCGCTGCTGCGACCGCCGTCGCTGTCGAGGGCCTGCGCGATCTTCCTGATCAGCTACTGCGGGATCGCCTCCTACACCGAGGCCGGGCTGGGCGACGCCTCGCCGTATCTGCTGCACCTGGCCGTGGCCGCCTCACTGCTCGCGGCACCCACCGCGGCCACGGCCCCGCCGACGTCCGACATCCCGCGACGACGTGTCCCGAGCTGGGCCCGTGGATCGGAGGTGAACTGAGCATGCACGTTCTCGTGGTGCACAACCGCTACGCCTCGGCGCAGCCGAGCGGGGAGAACAAGGTCGTCGACCAGGAGGTGGCGCTGCTGCGTGGGGCCGGCCACCGGGTCGAGCTGTTCGAGCGGCGCAGCGACGACATCGCCGCGCGCTCCCTGCCGGGCAAGGTCGCGGTGCCGCTGCTGGTGCCGTGGAACCCGGCGGTGCGCAAGGAGCTCGCCGCGAAGCTGCGCGCCGAGCGACCGGACGTGGTGCACGTCCACAACGTCTTCCCGCTGCTGTCGCCCGCGGTGCTGGCCGCCTGCGCCGACGCCGGTGTGCCCGCCGTCGCCACGCTGCACAACTACACCCAGATCTGCCCGCCCGGCACGCTCCAGCGGGACGGCCGGCCGTGCACCGAGTGCGTCGGGTCCTCTCCGCTGCCCGCCGTACGGCACGGCTGCTACCGGGGCTCCCGGCTGGCGACCGTACCGCTCGCGGTCGGCATGTCGGTGAACCGGAAGCGGTGGTGGTCCGGGGTGCAGCGGTTCTTCTGCATCTCCGCGGCACAGCGCGACGTCCTGGTGCGGGCCGGCATGCCCGCCGAACGGCTGGCGGTGAAGCACAACTTCGTGCCCGATCCGGACGACCGCCGGACGGGCCCCGGCGAGCATCTGCTCTACCTCGGCCGGCTCGCCGAGGCCAAGGGCGTACGGCTGCTCATGACCGCCTGGGACGAGATCGCCGCCGGCGGCGGAATCGGCGTACCGCTGGTGATCGCCGGCGCCGGGCCGCTGGAGCCGGAGGTGACCGCCTGGGCCGCGGGCCGCGACGACGTGCGCTGTGTCGGCCTGTACGACCTGGAACAGTGCCGACGGGCCATCGCACGCTCGGTGGCGGTGGTGGCGCCCTCGACCTGGCTGGAGGCGTTCGGCCTGGTGGTCGTTGAGGCGATGGCGGGAGGGGTCCCGACCGTCGCCGCCGGTCACGGCGCGTTCGTCGAACTCGTCGAGGACGGCAAGACCGGGCTGCTGCACCGGCCGGGCGAGTCCGCCTCGCTCGCGTCCTGCCTGCGCCGGATCACGACCGATCCGGACGCCAACCGGGAGATGGGACGGGCGGCCCGGCGCCGGTACGAGCAGCACTTCAGCCCGTCCGTCGGGCTGGAGCGACTGCTGGAGGGGTACCGGGGGGGGGGGGGGGGGGGGGGGGGGGGGGGGGGGAAGGGGCCGGCGGGGGGGGGGGGGGGGAAAAAGGCCGTCTGGGTGAACCCACCCA
>NZ_JBVJGZ010000011.1:23436-44358 GCF_055587025.1 Streptomyces sp. NPDC048600
CCCGCAGCTTCTGTTCTGTTGGTTGTTTTGGTTTTTGTGTTTTTTTTTCTGGCTTCCCCAGACGATCCCCCCCCCCCCCCCCCGCCCCGGTCCGGCGACGGGGACAGCCCGCCGCCGGCAGGGGATGACAGCACAGGCTCGCGCCGGGCACGCCCGCGCGGGCGGGATGGGGGGCAATAGATGACACGATGCCGACTCTGCGGCTCGGCCGCGCTGGAGAGCGTCGTCGACCTGGGGGCGACCCCGCCGTGCGAGAGCTTTCTCGCCGCGGACCAACTCGACCGGCCCGAGCCGACGTACCCGTTGCACCTGCGGGTCTGCACCGACTGCTGGCTCGCGCAGATTCCGCCGCTGATCAAACCGGAGGAGACCTTCACGGAGTACGCGTACTTCTCCTCCTACTCGACCTCCTGGGTGGAGCACGCCCGCACGTTCGTCGACGACTCGGTGCGGCGCCTCGGCCTCGGCTCCGACGCCTTCGTGGTGGAGGTCGCCAGCAACGACGGCTACCTGCTCAAGCATGTGGTGGACCGCGGGATGCGCTGCCTCGGCATCGAGCCGTCGGTGAACGTCGGCGCCGCCGCACGGGAGGCGGGCGTGCCCACGCTCACCGAGTTCCTGTCCCCGGACACCGGTGCGGCCGTCCGCGCCGAGCACGGCCCGGCGGACCTGGTCGTCGCCAACAACGTGTACGCGCACATCCCCGACGTGGTCGGGTTCACCCAGGGGCTGCGCGCCCTGGTCGCCGACGACGGCTGGGTCTCCATCGAGGTGCAGCACCTGCTGACCCTGATCGAGGAGAACCAGTACGACACGATCTACCACGAGCACTTCCAGTACTACACGGTCGCGGCGGCGATCCGGGCGCTGGCGAGCGGCGGACTCACCCTCGTCGACGTCGAGCTGCTGCCCACCCACGGCGGCTCCATCCGGCTGTGGGCCCGCCCCGCCGAGGCGGCGGGCGAGCCGGCCCGGCGGGTGGCCGACGTGCTGGACCGCGAGAAGGCCGCCGGACTCCAGGAGCTGTCCGGGTACACCGAGTTCTCCGCCCGCGTGGCCAAGGTCCGCCGCGACCTGCTGCGCTTCCTCGTCGAGGCGGCCGAGCGCGGCGACACCGTCGTCGGCTACGGCGCCCCGGGCAAGGGCAACACCCTGCTCAACCACTGCGGCATCCGGCCCGACCTGCTCGCCTACACGGTCGACCGCAACCCCTACAAGCACGGCAGGTTCACCCCGGGCACCCGCATCCCGATCCTGGCACCCGAGCAGATCGCCGCCGACCGACCGGACTACGTCCTCGTCCTCCCCTGGAACCTGCGGGCCGAGCTGACCGAGCAGCTGTCCTTCGTGCACGAGTGGGGCGGCCGCCTGGTCTTCCCCATCCCGGAACTGAGCATCGTCGAGGTGGGGTCATGAAGGTCGTTCTGTTCTGCGGCGGTTACGGCATGCGCATGCGCAACGGCAGCTCCGACGACGTCCCCAAGCCGATGGCCATGGTCGGCCCGCGACCGCTGATCTGGCACGTCATGCGCTACTACGCGCACTTCGGGCACACCGAGTTCATCCTCTGCCTCGGCTACGGAGCGCACCACATCAAGGACTTCTTCCTCAGCTACGAGGAGACCACGTCCAACGACTTCGTGCTGCGCGGCGGCCGGACCGAGCTGCTGTCCACCGACATCTCGGACTGGACGATCACCTTCGCGCAGACCGGCATCGAGTCCCCGATCGGGGAACGGCTGCGCCGGGTACGGCACCATCTGGACGGCGACGAGATGTTCCTCGCCAACTACGCCGACGTGCTCACCGACGCCCCGCTGCCGGAGATGATCGACCGGTTCGCCCAGCGCGACGCCGGCGCGTCGATGATGGTCGTACCGCCGCAGTCCTCGTTCCACTGCGTGGACCTCGGCGAGGACGGCCTGGTGGGCGGCATCACCCCGGTCAGCGAACTCCCGCTGTGGGAGAACGGCGGCTACTTCGTGCTCCGCCAGGAGGTCTTCGACCACATCCCGGAGAACGGTGACCTGGTCGCCGACGGCTGCGCCCAGCTCGCCAAGCGCGGACGCCTGGTGGCGCACCAGCACCGCGGCTTCTGGAAGCCGACCGACACCGTGAAGGAGCGGGCCGCGCTCGACGAGGCCTACGCCCGCGGCGACCGCCCCTGGGCCGTGTGGGAACGCGACGGCGCGGCGACGAAGGCCGGGGTGGGGAGCGCATGATCCGGCTCGGCACCGAACGCCTGGACCGGATCGTCGCGGTGGGCGCGCACTGCGACGACATCGCCATCGGCGCCGGCGGCACACTCCTCGCGATGTGCCTCGCCCGGCCGGGCCTGCGCGTGGACGCGCTGGTGCTCTCCGGCGGCGGCAGCGACCGCGAGCAGGAGGAGCAGGCCGCGCTCACCGCCTTCTGCCCCGGCGCAGACCTGAACCTCACCGTGCACAAACTGCCCGACGGACGGCTGCCCGCACACTGGGACGAGGCCAAGGGCGCGGTCGAGGACCTGCGCGCCCAGACCGAACCGGACCTCGTCCTGGCCCCCCGCACCGACGACGCCCACCAGGACCACCGCGGCCTGGCCCGGCTGATGACCACCGCGTTCCGCGACCACCTCGTGCTCGGCTACGAGATCGTCAAGTGGGACGGCGACCTCGGCCGCCCCTCGGTGTACCAGCCGCTGTCGACCGAGACCGCGGAACGCAAGGTGCGCCTTCTCCAGGAGCACTACCCCTCGCAGCGCCACCGGCCCTGGTACGACCGGGAGGCCTTCCTCGGCCTCGCGAGGATCCGCGGCATCGAATGCAACGCCCGCTACGCCGAGGCGTTCGCCGTCACCAAACTCACTCTCGACCTGGGGGAATGAACCTTGCGCGTACTGCTCACCGGACACCAGGGCTACCTGGGCACCGTGATGGCCCCCGTCCTCACCGCCGCCGGACACGAGGTCGTCGGCCTGGACGCCGGACTCTTCGCCGACTGCGTACTGGGCCCGATCCCCGCCGACCCGCCGGGACACCGGGTGGACCTGCGCGACGTCACCGCCGACCACGTGGCCGGCTTCGACGCCGTCATCCACCTGGCCGCGCTCTCCAACGACCCGCTGGGCTCGCTGGCTCCGCAGCTCACCTACGACATCAACCACCACGCCTCCGTGCACCTGGCCCGGCTCGCCCGCGACGCCGGAGTGGGCCGCTTCCTGTACGCGTCCACCTGCTCGGTCTACGGCGCCGCGGGCGGCGAGGACCTGGTCGCCGAGGACGCCCCGCTGCGCCCGGTGACGCCCTACGCGGAGTCCAAGGTGCGGGTGGAGGACGACCTGCACGCCCTGTCCGACGGCGACTTCAGCCCGGTCTACATGCGCAACGCCACCGCCTTCGGCTTCTCGCCCCGGCTGCGCGCCGACATCGTGCTGAACAACCTGGTGGGGCATGCCCTGCTGTCCGGCGAGGTCCTGGTGCTCTCCGACGGCACCCCCTGGCGCCCGCTGGTGCACGCCGCCGACATCGCACGGGCCTTCACCGCCGCGCTCACCGCGCCGCGCGAGGCGGTGCACGACCGGGCGTTCAACATCGGCAGCGAGTTCAACAACGTCACGGTCGCCGAGATCGCCGAACAGGTCGCCGAGGCGGTGTCCGGAGCCAAGGTCAGGATCACCGGGGAGAACGGCGCCGATCCGCGCTCGTACCGCGTGGACTTCTCCCGGTTCCGTGCCGCGACACCCGGCTTCGACTGCGAGTGGACCGTGAAACGGGGCGCGCTCGAACTCGCCGACGCCTACCGCGAACACGGCCTGAACCGGGAGGACTTCGAGCAGCGCTTCACCCGGCTCGCCGTGCTGCGCGCGGCCTCCGACACGGGCGCCGTCGACGACACCCTGCGGTGGCGCCCGTGACCACGGCCGGCGAGGAGATGCACCACCTGGTGGAGCGGATGTACCCGCTGTGCCGGAGCATCACCGGCGACGGGGTACGCGCCACCCTGGACATCGTCGGCGAGTACATCCCGCTGACGGTGCACGAGGTGCCGACCGGGACCCAGGTCCTCGACTGGACGGTGCCCCAGGAGTGGAACATCCGGGACGCCTACATCGCCGACCCCTCCGGCAGGCGCGTCGTCGACTTCGCCGACTCGAACCTGCATGTGCTCGGCTACAGCGTGCCCGTCGCGGCGACCATGCCGCTGGCCGAGCTGCGCGGACATCTGCACACCCTGCCCGACCACCCGTCCTGGGTGCCGTACCGCACCAGCTACTACAAGCCGGAATGGGGGTTCTGCCTTTCCCAGGACACCCTGGACGCCATGCCGGACGGCGAGTACGAGGTGCGCGTCGACTCCACGCTCGCCGACGGCCACCTCACCTACGCCGAGCACGTGATCCCCGGGCAGGTCAGCGACGAGGTCATCGTCTCCTGCCACGTCTGCCACCCGTCGCTGGCCAACGACAACCTGGCCGGCGTAGCGGTGGCGACGTACCTGGCCCGGGCACTGGCCGCGCAGACGCCCCACTACACCTACCGGTTCATCTTCGCGCCCGGCACCATCGGCGCCATCACCTGGCTGGCCCGCAACGCGGAACGGGTGCACCAGGTCAAGCACGGACTGGTGCTGGCCTGCGCCGGCGACCCGGGCCGGCTCACGTACAAACAGAGCAGGCGCGGCGACGCGGAGATCGACCGGGTACTGCGGCACGTGCTCACCGCATCCGAACGCCCGCACCGGATCGACGAGTTCACCCCGTACGGCTACGACGAGAGGCAGTACTGCTCCCCCGGCTTCGACCTCGGCGTGGGCTCCCTCAGCAGGACCCCGTACGCCGGCTACCCCGAGTACCACACCTCGGCGGACAACCCGGACTTCGTCTCCCCCGAGGCGATGGCGGACACACTCGCCCTCTGCCGCGAGGCGTTCGCCGTCCTGGACCGCAACCGGCGGTACGTCAACCTCAGCCCCTACGGCGAACCACAGCTGGGACGGCGCGGGTTGTACGACTCGCTCGGCGGCCGCAGCGACGCGAAGGAAGCCCAGATGGCCATGCTCTGGGTACTCAGCCTCTCCGACGGCGAGCACAGCCTGCTGGATGTCGCCGAACGGTCGGGGCTGCCGTTCGACACCGTCGCCGACGCGGCCGACGCCCTGCACGGCGCCGGACTGATCAAGGCGTGACGCCGATGACCACCGAGGAGGACAGAGCGACGGCACCGGCGGGATCCACCCGGCGGGCCTTCGCCGGCCGGCTGTCCTGGGGGCTGGCCGACCAGGCGGCCTCCAGCATCAGCAACTTCGCGGTGGGCATCTACGTGGCCCGCTCGCTGGGGGTGACCGCGTTCGGCGTGTTCAGCCTCGCCTGGGTGACCTACGGCGTGGTGCTCAACGTCTCCCGCGGTCTGGCCACCGATCCGCTCGTGGTCCGCTTCAGCGGCGTGTCCGACGCCTCCTGGCGCAGGGCGGTGGCCCGGTCGTCGGGCACCGCCCT
Source organism: Streptomyces sp. NPDC048600 (assembly GCF_055587025.1). Classification (NCBI taxonomy): domain Bacteria; kingdom Bacillati; phylum Actinomycetota; class Actinomycetes; order Kitasatosporales; family Streptomycetaceae; genus Streptomyces; species Streptomyces sp. NPDC048600. The sequence continues at coordinate 28,913 of NZ_JBVJGZ010000011.1, forward strand.
CGGCGTCGGCTCCGCCATCGGAGCGGGGTGCCTCATGGCCGGTCTCGCTCTCGGCGGAGACGTCGGGCCCGCGTTCGCCTGTCTCGGGGTGATGCTGCCGGGGCTGCTGCTCCAGGACTCCTGGCGGTACGCGTTCTTCGCCGCCGGCACCGGGCGGAAGGCCTTCGTCAACGACGTGGTGTGGGGCGTCGCGCTCGTCCCGGCCCTGGTCGTGGCGGCCCAGGTGGGCAGCGTGGCCGCGTTCGTGCTCGCCTGGGGCACCTCCGCCACCGTGGCCGCGGGGTACGGCTTCCTCCAGTCCGGCATCCGGCCCCGCGTCTCCCTGGCCCGCGCGTGGCTGCGCGAGCAACGCGACCTCGGCTACCGGTACCTGGTCGAGAACGTCAGCCTCAGCGGCGCGAGCCAGCTGCGCGCCTACGGCCTCGGCGCCATCGTCGGAGTCGGCGCGGTGGGCGCCGTCCGGGGCGCGGAGCTGCTGCTCGGCCCGTTCCTCGCCGTGCTGATGGGGCTGTCGCTGGTCACCGTCGCGGAAGCGGCACGGGTGCTGCGGCAGGCCCCGCAGCGGCTGGGGAGGTTCTGTCTCCTCCTCGGCGGCGGGCAGGCCGTCGCCGCGCTGTGCTGGGGCGGGGCGCTGCTCCTGATGCCGGACCGGCTCGGCGAGCTGGTGCTCGGCGACGTCTGGACCTCCGCCGCACAGCTCATCGTGCCGGTCACCCTCGGCGTCGCGGGCGCCGGCCTCGGCACCGGCGCCGCGGCAGGCCTGCGCGCGCTCGCCGCGGCCCGCCGCAGCCTGCGCTGCCAGCTGTTCGCCTCCGCCTGCTACGTCACCGGCGGACTCGGCGGCGCGGCCCTCGCCGGCACGGTCGGCTCGGCCTGGGGCGTCGCCACCGCGACCCTCGCGGCCTCGGCCGTGTGGTGGCTACAACTGCGCTCCGCCCTGCGCGAGCACCACCAGAACTCCATCCCCGAAGTGAGGACGCAATGACCGCGCAACCCAGGCTGAGCATCGGCCTGCCCGTGTACAACGGCGAGGAGTATCTGGCCGAGTCGTTCGACGCCCTGCTCGGCCAGACGTACGAGGACTTCGAGCTGGTCGTCTCCGACAACGCCTCGACCGACGGGACCGAGGACATCTGCCGCCGGTACGCCGCGAAGGACTCACGTATCCGGTACATCCGGCTGCCCCGCAACATCGGCGCGGCACCGAACCACAACTATGTGTTCACCGAGTGCCGCGGCGAGCTGTTCAAGTGGGCCTCGCACGACGACCTGTACGCCCGTGACCTGCTGCTGCGCTGTGTCGAGGCGCTGGACGAGCGGCCGGACACGGTCCTCGCGCACAGCGGCCAGGCGGTCATCGACGGCGACGGCCGGGTGAAGGTCCCCTACGAGTACGGGCTCGCCACCGACTCGCCGCACGCGCCGGAGCGCTTCCGCAGCCTGCTGTTCGAGCCCGGCGGCGACGACTTCTACGGGGTGATGCGCGCCGACATGCTGCGGCGGGTGAGGCCGCACGACAGCTACCACCACGCGGATCGCACGTTCGTCGCGGAGATCACCCTGCACGGCCCCTTCCACCAGGTGCCTGAGCTGCTGTACTTCCGCCGCGACCACCCCACCCGCGCCGAGCGGGCGAACCCCTCCAAGCGGTCCCGGTGCGTCAACCTCGACCCGCGCAGGGCCGGCCCGCTGCATCCGACGCCCCGGCTGCTCGCCGAGTACGTCTGGGGTTTCGTCGCGGCGATCCGGCGGGCACCGCTGTCCCCGGCCGACCGGCGCGCGTGCTACCGCCATCTGGCCACGTGGATGACCAGCCGGGCCCGGCCGGGCGCCGGTGAGCGGGTCGAGGACCGTGCCCCGGTCGACCCGGCCCGGCTCACAGTCTCCGTGGACGCCCTGGTCGCCGGCCGCGAGGGGAGGCACGCATGACGCGTGCGGGCGAAACCCCGGTGCGCGTGGGGGTGTTCGGCCTGCTCGGCTCCGGCAACCTCGGCAACGACGGCTCGTTGGAGGCCGTGCTCGGCTACCTCCGCGCCGAGCACCCGGAGGCCGTCGTGGACGCGCTGTGCGGCGGCCCCGAGGTCGTCGCGGCGCGGTACGGGATTCCCGCGACGCGGCTGCACTGGTACCGCGGGGAGTACCGGACCGCGTCGCGCGCGGGCGCGATCGTGGGCAAGGGGCTGGGCAAGCTCGTCGACGTGGTGCGCACCGCCGCCTGGGTGCGCCGGCACGACGTGGTGATCGTGCCGGGGATGGGCGTCCTGGAGGCAACGCTGCCGCTGCGGCCGTGGGGCTTCCCGTACTCGCTGTTCCTGCTCTGCGCGAGCGGGCGGCTGTCCGGGACCCGGGTGGCGCTCGTCGGTGTCGGCGCCGCGCCGATCGGCGACCGGGCGACCCGGGCCCTGGTGCGCCGGGCGGCGCGGCTGGCCGCCTACCGGTCGTACCGGGACGCCCAGTCCCGGGAGGCGATACGGGCCATGGGTGTGGACACCTCCCGTGACGGGGTCTACCCGGACCTCGCGTTCGCCCTGCCGACGCCGAGTGTGCCGGGTGTCGCGGCGGGGGCGGGGAGGCCGGGCACGGTGTGCGTCGGTGTCATGGACTTCCACGGCGGGAACGACGACCGGGCCCGGGCCGAGGAGATCCACCGGCGCTACCTGGAGGGGACGACCCGGTTCGTACGGGCACTGGTCGAGGAGGGCAGGCCGGTCCGTCTCCTCACCGGCGACGAGTGCGACACGTCCGTGGTCGCCGCGATCCTCGACGCGGTGGACTCGCCGCTGGTCACCGCGGCCGAAGCGGCCTCGCTGGCCGACCTGATGAAGGAGACGGCGGCCGCCGGCACCGTGGTGGCGACCCGGTACCACAACCTGGTCTGCGCGCTGAAGGCCGGTACACCGACCCTCGCGCTCAGCTACGCCGCGAAGAGCGACGCGCTGATGGCGCGGATGGGTCTGGGCGACTACTGCCACCCGGCCCGCGAGGTCGACGCGGACCGGCTGCTCGCACAGTTCCGGGAGCTGGAGAAGCGATCGGCGGAGCTGCGGCAGACCCTCGCCGAGAAGAATCTGATCGCCGCCGGTGAACTGGAGCGCCAGTTCACCGATTTGACCGCGGCCCTGTTCCCGGCGGCGGGCCACGCCCGCGCCCCTGTCACGCGGGAGGCCTCATGAAGGCGACCGAAGTCCCGTCCATCGCGGGCGCGTTCCTGTTCGAGCCGACGCCGTACGCCGACGAACGCGGCTTCTTCTGCCGCACGTTCGACGCGGACGTGGTCCGCTCGGTGGGCCTCGACCCGGACGCCTTCGTCCAGGACAGCGTGTCCCGCTCGGTCCGGGGAGTGCTGCGCGGGCTGCATCTGCGCTCCGGCAACGGCGAGGCCAAGCTGGTGCGTTGCTCGTACGGGCAGATCTTCGACGTGGTCGTGGACCTGCGGCCGGACTCCCCGACGTACCGCAACGTGGCCACGTTCGAACTGTCCGGTGAGACGCAGAAGACCCTGTACATCCCGGCGGGTTGCGCGCACGGTTTCCAGGCGCTGACCGAGACCGCCGACACCTCGTACCGGATCGACCGCGCGCACGATCCGGCCGAGGACGTGACGATCGCCTTCGACGACCCGGAACTCGCCGTTCCCTGGCCGCTTCCGGTCGCGTCGATGTCCGAACGGGACCGGAAGGCACCGAGCCTCGCCGAGGTCCTGAAGCACAGAGAGAGCTGAGGTCGGCGTGCACACCGAAGACACCGAGGAACTCCTCCTCCCCCGCTCGCTGGAGGCGAACGAGCGGCTGCACGCCCTGATCCCCGGGGGCGCGCACACCTACGCCAAGGGCGACGACCAGTACCCCGAGAACCTGGCCCCGGTCATCAGTCACGGCCACGGCGCGCACGTCTGGGACGTCGACGGCAACCGGTACATCGAGTACGGCTCCGGTCTGCGGTCGGTCAGCCTCGGTCACGCCCATCCGCGCGTGACCGAGGCGGTGCGACGCGAGCTCGACCGCGGCGGCAACTTCGTCCGGCCGTCGATCCTGGAGGCCGACGCCGCGGAACGCTTCCTGGCCACGGTGCCGACCGCCGAGATGGTGAAGTTCGCGAAGAACGGCTCCGACGCCACCACCGCCGCGGTCCGCCTCGCCCGCGCCGTCACCGGGCGCTCACGGGTGGCGCTCTGCGCCGACCATCCGTTCTTCTCCACCGACGACTGGTTCATCGGCACGACACCGATGTCCGCCGGTATCCCGGACGCCACCAACGACCTCACCGTGGCGTTCCCGTACGGCGATCTGGCCGCCACGGAGGAACTGCTCCGCCGGTACCAGGACGACGTCGCCTGCCTGATCCTCGAACCCGCCACCCACACCGAGCCGCCGCCCGGGTATCTGGAGGGCCTGCGCGCGCTGGCCGACCGGCACGGCTGTGTGCTGGTCTTCGACGAGATGATCACCGGCTTCCGCTGGTCGGAGGCGGGCGCCCAGGGCCTGTACGGCGTCGTGCCCGACCTCTCCACGTTCGGCAAGGCGCTGGGCAACGGGTTCGCGGTCTCGGCGCTGGCGGGGCGCCGGGAGCTGATGGAGCGGGGCGGGCTGCGACACTCCGGCGACCGGGTGTTCCTGCTGTCCACCACGCACGGTGCGGAGACGCACTCCCTGGCCGCCGCGATGGCCGTGCAGACGACGTACACCGAGGAGGGCGTGACCGCGCGGCTGCACGCCCTCGGCGAGCGGCTGGCCGCCGGGGTGCGCGAGGCCGCGGCCGGCATGGGCGTCGGGGACCACGTCGTCGTCCGGGGCCGGGCCAGCAACCTGGTGTTCGCCACCCTCGACGAGCGGGGGCAGCCGTCGCAGCCGTACCGCACCCTGTTCCTGCGCCGGCTCCTCGCGGGCGGGGTGCTGGCCCCGTCGTTCGTGGTGAGCAGCGCGCTCGACGACGCCGACATCGATCACACCGTCGAGGTGGTGGCCCAGGCGTGCGCGGTGTACCGGAAGGCACTGGACGCCGGTGATCCCACGCCGTGGCTGGGCGGACGACCGGTGAAGCCGGTGTTCCGCCGCCAGGCGTGACATGGGGTGACGCCCGGCCCGCGTGCCGCCGCAAGGCGTCATGCGGGGCGGTGTCTTCAGCGGTGCTCCCCCGCGCCGGCGTCGGCCGTACGGTCGACCGGGCGGCCGGCCGTCCGGTCCGCCGTCCGGTCGACCAGCCACGCCGTCACCGGTACGACCGCCAGCGCGGTGCACCAGCCGCCGAGGACGTCGGTCGGGTAGTGCGCGCCCAGGGCGACCTGCGCCCAGCCCATGGCGCCGCCCGCGACCGCCGCCGCGGCGAGCAGGAGTGAGGTGCCGGCCGTCCTGCCGAGGCCGCGCCGGCCGGTCACGAGCAGGGCCGCCACGAGCGCGAGCGCGGTGAGGAAGGCGGTGTGACCGCTCGGGTAGGACAGGTTGTCGGGGCCGTGGATCGTACGGCCCACCAGGGGCTTGGCCAGCGTCGCCGACACCACGGCCAGGCCCGGGCCGGCCACGACGAGCACCGCCGCGCGACGCCACCGGAGCAGCAGACAGCCCGTGACGGCGGCCATGATCAGCAGCGCCGCTCCGGCCGGCTCCCCCAGAAAGTCCGTGGCCAGGGCGACGTGCCGCCACGGCGGCCCCACGCTGTCGGCCGTCGGCTCGACGAACCACCTGTCCACCCTGCCGGGCAGGCTGTGCCCGGCGTACAGGACCCCGATCGCAACGGCCACCAGCGCGCTCAGAGCCGCGATCACCCCGAGCGGCCCTCGTAGCGTCGGCGGCAGCACCGAGGGCGCGGACGCCCCGGTCACCCACCCACCGCGCTCTGTCGGCCTTCGGCTGCTTGCCCCCACGCGAAATCCCCCACCAACGAGCCCCCGTCGTACCCGACTTGGCCCCGTGCGGAGCCACCGGCCCGCACTGCCCCGAACCAGTCGGCCGGTCCGTCACCCTGGTCAAGGGCACCGGAGTCACTCTCCGTCCGCCACCCTAACCAACGATGCGGAGGCGCACACCGCCGTAGGTCACACCCCGGCCGGCTCCGCCCCTCCGTTCGGACCACCCGACGGGAGCCTTTCCGGTGATTCGCACCGGACCCGCGCCGACCGCGGTCGCCGGGACGGGTACGCCGTCCCCACACGACACGACCTCACGCATCACTAGGAGACCAGCCATGTACGCAGTGGTCCGCAGGTACGAAGGAGTCACCGACCCGGCCGAGGCAGGACGCAGGGTCGACGAGGAGTTCGTCCCGCTCCTGCGCCAGGTCGAGGGCTTCGTCGCCTACTACTTCGTCGACGCCGGCGACGGGGTCATGGTCTCGACCGGGGTGTTCCAGGACCGGGCGGGCGCCGAGGAATCGACCGCCAGGGCACGCGACTACGTACAGGACCGTCTCGCCTCCCTCCTGCCGCAGCCACCGCAGATCACCGCGGGCGAGGTCGTGGCCCACTCCTAGCGGACGTGCCCGGCCGCAGACCGTGCCGCCCCGCCGGTGACACCGACGGCTCATGCCACGCGGTGGCCGAGGCGGGCGCGGACCAGCTCCCTCACCTCGTCCTGGTGGTCGTCCAGGTAGAAGTGCCCGCCGGGCAGCAGGCGCAGTTCGAAGCCGCCGCGGGTGTGCCTGGCCCAGGCCTGTGCCTCGTCGAGGGTGGTCCAGGGGTCGGCGTCCCCGACGACCGTCAGGATGGGTGCGCGCAGCGCCAGACCCGGCGGGCAGCGGTACGTCTCGATCGCCCGCAGATCGCTGCGCACGGTCGGGACGATCATGGCCCGTGCCCTGGCGTCCTCCATCAGCCGGCTGTTGGCGGGGCTCAGCTCGGCGATGTGGGCGGCGAGCCGGGCGTCGTCGAGCAGATGCACCAGCTGATCGCGCTGTCTGGAGGGTGCCCGGCGCGCGGAGGCGACCAGTATCCCGGGGCCGGCGCCGTCGGCCTCCAGACGTCGGGCCACCTCGAAGGCCAGTGTGGCGCCCATGCTGTGGCCGAAGAGGGCGTACGGGCTGTCACCGACGGCGTCCCGCAGGGCCGGGAGCACGCCCTTGGCCAGTTCCGCGAGGTTCTCGACCCTGGGTTCGGCGATCCGGTCCTGCCGGCCCGGGTACTGCACCGCGAGGACCTCGACGTCCGCGGGGAACGCCGGCGCCCACGGGTGGAAGACCACCGCCGAGCCTCCCGCGTGCGGGAAGCAGACCAGCCGTACGGCGGCGTCCGGGCGGGGCCGGTAACGGCGGATCCAGGTGCCGGGACCGCTGTCGCGCTGCATTGCGGAACGTCCTCCAACGGGGAGCGTCTCGGGAGCGGGCGGCGTACGGGGAACCGAACGCGGCCCGGCGGCCCAAGCTAGCGCGCGCCGGCGGTGGCGGCGCAGCGCGCTGACGGGGTCGCCGGGAAGCTGACACGGCTGACGGTGGCGCTCCGGCGCCAGACGGTCAGAAGGGCCCTAGTCCCGGGTCGCGGTGCGCGCCCACTCGCCGAGCACGGGCACGCATTTCTCCGCGAAGTACTCGTAGTCGGCGGCGGTGTTGTACACGTGCGTGGACAGCCGGACGTAGCCGACACCGTCGAAGCTGGTGAACGCCGCCGCCACGTCGAGTTCGCGCGCGGCCCTGTCCCGCAGCGCGTCGGCTTCGAGGCGGGTGGCGGCCAGACCGTCCGGCAGTCTGACGAGGCGAAGGGCGTCGACCGGCATGCCGACGTCGACGGGCCGGTCGTCACCGGTCAGCTCGGCGAAGGCGGCGCCGACGACGTGCACCGCGTAGTCGCCGAGTTCACGCATGTACGTACGTGCGGTCTGCCACCCCCAGGTGTCCTCGATGAATCCGAGGGCGGCCGGGGCGGCGAGGCAGCCGGTGGCGTCCAGCGTTCCCTGACTGTCGAAACGGCCGGGGAAGGGGTCCTCGGCTCCCCATGAGTCGATGAGCGGGTACAGCCCGACGCGCAGCGGGGTCCGCGCGACGAGCACGGCCGCGCCGCGCGGGGCGCAGCCGAACTTGTGGAGGTTGCCGACCCAGAAGTCGCACTCCAGGTCCCGCAACGGGTCGTCCAGCAGTCCCGGGACATGCGCCCCGTCCACCAGGAACGGAATGCCGCGGCGGCGTGCCTCCCTCCCGATCCGCTCCACGGGCAGGCGGCGGGCCGTGGGCGAGGTGATGTGGTCCATGACGACGAGCCCGGTCCGCTCGCCGACCGCGGACATCACGGCGGCGAACGCCTCGTCCTCGTCGGCGTCGAGCGGCACGTGTGCCGTGCGCAGCGTGCCGCCGTGGCGGCGGGCGAGTCGCTCGGCGCCCATGGTGACGGCGCCGTAGCCGTGATCGGTGACCACGATCTCGCCTCCCGCCCGGAAGGGCACACTGCTGTAGACGACGCTCGCGCCGCCGCTGGCGTTCGGCACGAGGGCGAGGTCGTCGGAGTCGACGTTCAGGAACCGGGCCACGGCCGTACGCGCCTGTCCCGTCCGGGCGGGGAGCCCGGGGAACCAGACGACGGGGTTGCGCTCCATCTCCTCACGCAGTTCCTGCTGCACCGCCTGGGCGGCCAGCGGGACGGCCCCGAAGGAACCGTGGTTCAGGTGTCTGACACCGGGGTCCAGTGACCAGGCGTCCGCGGCCGGACGGCCGTCGGCGAGCAGGAGGGGGCGGGGGGCGGTGGTGAGGCCGGTCTCGGTCACGTCTCTCCAGGGCGGGGCTTCGGAGGCTCACCGGCGGAGGTCGGATGAGCCGTTGGATTCTGGCACCCTCGCGGGCCCCGCAACCAGGGGCCCTCCTCGGAGATCACCGGCTGCCGGAATCGGCTGTTCCGCCCGGCCTCGGTCACGGCACACGGTGGAGTCACGGTCCGGCCGGTCCGCCCCGGTGGGGACGGACCGGCCGCCCGTGCGGCGCGGTCGGGCGGACCGGCCGCACGGGTGGAGCGACGGGTCAGCCGACCGCCCAGCCGGTCAGACCGGCACCGTAGCGGTACAGCGGGTTGCCGTACGTCGTCGGCACCGGCTGGCCGGCGTCGATCCTCGCCCGGATGTCCGCCCGCTCGGCGGCCGTCGCGCCGAGGTCGTACGGCAGGTCCCAGGCCTCGTTCGCGTCGGCCAGGACGTCGCCGCCGCCCGGCTTGAGCACCTGGTCCAGGCTGCGCGGCAGCTGCCAGGGCAGTTGGCCGCGCGGGGTGTAGTCGCCGAACAGCAGGCTCGCCGTCGCGGGACCGACCTCCTCACCGCCGCGGTAGGTCACCACGATGGCGTCGGCCAGGTCGTTCCACTCGCTGATCACCATGGGCCTGGGCAGGGTCAGCACGACCACCACCTTCAGTCCCTGGTTCTTGTAGTTCCGGATCAGCGCCGCCTGGTCGGCCGGCAGGTACGGCTGGAGGTTCGGCCAGGCGGTGGCGTGCGTGTACGAAGGCTCACCGACGTACACGACCGCGACCTTGGGGTTGGCGGGGTTGCCCTGGGAGACGTTCACCCCGTCCCGCGCCGCTCTCGCCTTCAGGGCGTCGAGCTGGTTCAGCGACCCGTAGTCCTCGTGGAAGTAGCTGGACCAGATGCAGCACGCGGCGCTGTCGGTCGCCCGGTCGCCCGCCACCACGATGTTGTCGCCGGAGTTCAGTTTCAGCGGCAGCACACCGTTGTTCTTCAGCAGGGTGTTGGACTCGCGGGACGCCTGGTTGGCCAGCTGCGTGTACGACGGCTGGTGGAAACGGTAGGGGCCGTTGACCGGGTCGCCGTACGGGCGCTCGAAGACGCCCAGCTCGAACTTGAGCTTGAGAATCCGCGAGACGGCGTCGTCGATCCGCGCCAGCGGCACGTTCTGCTCGAACTCCGCCATGGTGAAGCCCGGGGCGCCCGGGTCGGCGCCGCCCATCACGTCGGAGCCGGCGTTGGCCGCCCTGACCCAGGTGCCGGACGGCAGCCAGTCGGTGGTGATCAGACCCGTGTAACCCAGGTTCTGCCGCAGGTAGTCCAGGATCCTCTTGCTGTCACCCGCACCGGGACCGCCCGGGTCGAGATACGTGCTGCCCGCGTAGCCCGGCATGATGTTGACCGCGCCGGCCTCCATCGCCGCGCGGAACGGGATCATGTGGTACTTGATCGTCGTCCCGTCGTAGACGATGCCGGCCTCGCCGCCCGCGCCCTCGCCCGGCCAGTGCTTGACCGTGGCCAGCACCGACGACGGGTTGAGTTCCGGACCGCCCTGAAGTCCCGCGACCAGCGCCCGCAACTGCGCCGCGGCGACGTCGGCGTTCTCGCCGCCGCCTTCCTGGATGCGCGGGTAGAGCACCTTGGTACCGACCTCGGCGAGCGGCGACAGGGTGCCGCGCGCACCGACCTCCAGCTGCTCCCTGCGCTGCATGTCGCCGAGCTTGTAGTCGAGCGGGTAGTTCTTGCCCGCCGCGAGGGTGCTCTGGAGCGGGTACGTCGTCTGGTAGCCGGCCGTGGTGTCGCCCGCTGTGACCGGCGGGATGCCGAGCCTGGTGGCGGCCGTCGACCTCAGGACGCCGTCGAGGTCCGCGGGTTGCGCGGGCCCGAAGTGCCAGCCGGACAGCGGGAATTCCTGGACGTTGTAGAACATCTGGTAGGCCTTCTCCTCCAGCGTCATCCGGCTGAGAAGGTCGCTCACGCGCACGTCGACCGGCTGGCGCCAGTTTTCGTACGGCTCTGTCCGGCCGTTCTTGTTGAGGTCACGGGCGCCGTCGACGACGTTCACGCCGTCCGCGACCTGTTCCATGTCCGGCATGTAGAGGCTGAACGTACGGATGGTGGAGGTGGTCCTGGCGCCGGAGCCGGAGACCGCCACCACGAACCACTTGTACGTCCAGCGGTCGGTGATGTCCCAACTCGGGGTGTACGTGGTGCCGGTGGGCTCGGCGACCTTGGTGTACAGGTCCAGGAGGTTGCCGGACGCCGTCCAGTCGTAGTCGGTGCGGCTGATGTTGAGCCACACCTCGTAGCGCGTGGTGCCGGCGACGGCGTTCCAGCTCAGTTGCGGACGGCGGGTGGTGGTGACCATCGCCTTGTCCGCCGGTGCGGTCAGCTGGAACTGGCCCGTGTTGGCGGGGGCCTTGGTCGGGCCGGACAGCAGGGGCGGGGTCGCGGTGCTGGTGTCGACGGTGCCGTAGACCTGGAACTCCCAGAGGGAGTAGCCGTATCCACTCGCGCGGGCCGTGCCGGTGAGCCGTACATAGCGGCCCTTGCCGGTCACCGGGAGCTTCTCCACACCGCCCTTGCCGGTCGTCGTGGCGTAGAGCCGGGTCCATGTCGTGCCGTTGTCCGAGATCTCGAGGCGGTAGCCGCTGCCGTACGCCGCCTCCCAGTTGAGGACGACCCCGCTGAGGGTGCCCGTGCCGCCGAGGTCGACCTGGAGCCACTGGTCGTCGGTGGCGAGGCTGGACCACCGGGTGGTGGTACGGCCGTCGAGGGCGGCGGCCGGGGCGTTGCCGCCCTCGTGCGAGGACGCCGTCACCTGCTTGTAGGCGGAGATCACCGTGCCTGAGAAGTCGCCGCCGCCGGGGTCGGGCGGGGTGGTGGTGCCGGTGGTGCGGACCTGGAACTCCCACAGGGAGTAGCCGTATCCGGTGCCGCGGGCGGTGCCGTGCATCCGCACGTAGCGGCCGGTACCGCTGACGTCGAGCGTCTTGTCGCCGCCCGTTCCGGTGGTGGTGGAGTAGACGTCGGTCCAGGTCTGCGCGTTCTCCGAGACCTGGATCTTGAAGGCGGTGGCGTACGCCGTCTCCCAGTTCAGCACCACCTGGCAGACCGTCGCGCTGGCGCCGAGGTCGACCTGGAGCCACTGGGGGTCGTCGGCCGCGCTGGACCAGCGGGTTCCGGCGTCGCCGTCCACCGCCGCGGAGGCCGGGGTGCCGGCGTTCTCGGTGGAGGAAGCGGTCGCCGTCCTGCCCTGCGCGGCGTTGGTGGTGCCGCAGGCGCCGGTGCCGCCGACGGTGCCGTAGACCTGGAACTCCCACAGGGAGTAGCCCCAGCCGGTGGCGCGGGCGGTGGCGTGCATCCGGACGTAGCGGCCGGAGGCGTCGACGGGAATCGTCTGCCGGCCACCGGTGCCGGTGGTGGTGGAGTAGGCGTCGGTCCAGGTGTCGCCGTTGTCGGAGACCTGAATCTTGAACGCCGTGGCGTACGCCGCCTCCCAGTTGAGCGAGACGGAGCTGAGAGCGGCGGTGCCGCCGAGGTCGACCCGCAGCCACTGCGGGTCACTCGCGGCGCTGGACCAGCGCGTTCCGGCGTCGCCGTCGACCGCCGCGGACGCCGGGGTGCCCGCGTTCTCGGTGGAGGACGCGGTCGCGGTCCTGCCCTGCGAGAGCAGGGTGGGTGCGGCGTACGCGGTACCCGGCGTGGCGGTGAGCGCCCCGGCGACCACGACCACGGCGGCGACCATCGCGGCCAGCAAGGGTCTTCCGCGCTGGACTCGCCGCAGTAAGGGGGACAGGAGGCTCATATGCATCTCCATGGGGGGTTGGGCCTTGGAATAGAGCCGGGAGAGCGCTCTCCCGGGAGTCTCACGGAGGCCTCCGACCGTGTCAATGCCTGCGCCCGGGGGACGCCGAAGGCCCTGCTGGGCGGGGTGAGGTGGCGCCGGGCGCGGGATTCGCGTGGCGGTGCTCGCGTGGATCCCCCGCCCGGCGCAGTCGGCCGGATCAGCGTCCGGGCAAGGGCCTGGTGAAGATCCGGCCCAGATCGGCCCGGGTGACCAGCGCCACGGTGGACCGGTCTCGGCGGATCTCCACCGCGGCCGACATGCCGCGAGCCGACAACTGCCCTTCGGCGACGATCAACGCGTCTCGCAGCTGGGCCGCATGCCCGACATGCGTCAAGGCGCCCTCGTGATCCGGTGTTCCCACCTGATACGCGTCCGGCTCGCGAGGGTCATCGAGGACCTGGACGTCGATCTGCGAGACGGCGAGGACCAGGCGTTGGCCGTGGAGCACCTCGACACGGTCGGCGATGCCCTTGCGGATCCACCAGCTCGCGATGCCGGCGGCTTGGGCCAGAACGTTCACGCCCGTCAGGTGAAGAAGGCTCGAGGGTCCTTCTGTCCGCGTGACGTCGCGGCGGAACCGGTACATCGGCTCTTCGGAATCTATGCGACCTCCTTGTGTCGACCCCAGTCCGCCCCGGTCCGCGGGCGCGGAGCCGGCATCGTCACCGGCGCGAGCCCGCCGCCCGACCGGCGCCACCACGCACGGGACGCGCGCCGTGGGCGTGGTGTCGGCCCCTGCCCGCCGCGCATACTGCTTGTCGTGGCCACATACAACAGCATCGGCGCGACCTACGCTCACACCCGACGACCGGACCCTCGTATCGCCGCCAGAATCCATGAGGCCCTCGGCGACGCCGCCACCGTGATCAACGTGGGAGCGGGTACCGGCTCCTACGAACCGGCACAGACGGTACTGGCCGTCGAACCCAGCTCGGTGATGATCGCCCAGCGCCCGGCGGGATCCGCGCCGGCGCTGGAGGCGTCCGCCGAGTCGATCCCCGTCGCCGACGACTCGGCCGACGCGGTGATGGCTCTGCTGACCGTGCACCACTGGAGCGACCTGGAATCCGGCATCGGCGAACTGCGCCGCGTCGCCCGGCGGCGGATCGTGATCCTCACCTTCGACCTCGAGATGAACCACGGCTTCTGGCTGCTGAAGGAGTACCTGCCGGAAGCGGCCGCGTTCGACGAGCGACGAGCCGTCCCGGTCGAGCGTCTGGTCGCCCTGCTGGGAGGCGCCCGCGTCGAAACCGTCCCGGTTCCGCACGACTGCACCGACGGATTCCTCGCCTCGTTCTGGCGTCGGCCGGAGGCATACTTGGATCCTCAAGTACGGGCCGGCATCTCGCTGTTCGCCCAGATCGGCGACGGGCTCCTCCAGCCGGGACTGACCCGGCTGTCCGACGACCTCTCCTCCCGCCGATGGCACCGACGCCACGCCGATCTGCTCGAGCGTGAGGCACTCGATGTCGGCTACCGGCTTGTCGTCGCCGACGTGTAGCGCCGGGCGAAGGAGTCGTCGCGCCCGGATGCCGGCAGAACGCCGCGCCCTGCGGTGCTGCCCTAGGGTGGACGCCATGGCACTCGGTTCGAACGACCTTCTGCCCGACGAGGCGGTGCAGTTCTCCAAGAACGCCAATGCCGTGGTGAACGTCGCCGAAGCCGGGCTGGAACGTTATGGCCACGACCAGTTGATGTGGACGGTCGGCATGCGGGGCATGGAGGCGATCGGCGGGAGGCTGCATGTGACGAACTACCGACTCGTCTTCAACGCCCACCCGTTCAACCGCATGCGCGGCCGTTTCAGCGTCTTCCTCCCTGTCATCACGCAGGCCCGCGACACCTCACGCGGGATCAAGAGGCAGATCGAGATCTCCACGGGAACACACCGGTTCACCTTCGTGGCCTGGGGGATCCCCGCGTTGATGACGGCCGTCGAACGCCTCCGGCAGCCGCCCATGCCCCCCGCCCAGGTGAAGTGGCTGGCCGACGCGGCGACGGCCGACCACGCCAAGATCGGGGAGGGCCTGGGACCACGACCCGGCCATGCCCTCACCCCGGACATGAACCCGATGGCCTTCATAGGCGCGGTGGGGCTGGCGGAACTTCAGGAGCTCGCCGGTCGACTCGGGTGACGAAGCCTCCACCTCAGTGCGGTTGACTGGGCACCGACGATGTTCGTGCGCAGCAGAATGCATGGGGGCAGGGCAGTGACGAGCGACAACACTCCGCTGATTCCGGACACGGCGTGGCTGGAGGAGCGGCTGGGCGAGGGTTCGCTCTGGCGACCGGACGAGGCAGCGCTGCCGGCCGAGTTGACCGATGCCGAGTCGAAGGAGTTCCTGCTGTCGGTGGGCTTTCCGGCCGTCCAGGTCAAGGGCGCGGGGATCGACACGCGCCACTTGCGAGGCCGTGACGGACTGGAGCCGTTCGACGCGGACGAGCTCTACGGGAACCGCTACCCCGACGACGATTCACCGCCGGAGAACTTCTGCTTCACCGTGGCCCTCTGGGGCGACCAGCACCTGATGCTCGACGCGGCGGACGGTGACATCACCCACTACGATCCCAACGGGTGGGATCACGGGGCCGGTTGGCAGGGCACGGCCGCCCACTCCCTGCCCGTCCTCGCCGTACTCCTCGGACTCGTCGCCCAGTTCGGCGACGCACTGGACTCGGACGACGACGCCGTACGCGCGAACGCGCTCGGCGAACTGCGCGGCCGCATGATCGCCCAGGACCCGTGCTGTGTGGAGGAATCCGCGTTCTGGGGCGAGATCTTCGAGTCCATGGAGTAAAGCCTCGTGAGCGGTCGCCTCACCTTGCGGGGCACATCTGGGTCCACGCGGCCTCGGGGGGGGGGGGGGGGGGGGGGGGGGGGGGGGGGGAGGGGGGGGGGGGGGGGCGGGGTGGGGGGGGTGGGGTCTGGGGAGACGGGCGTACCAAACCCC
>NZ_JBVJGZ010000011.1:44368-71813 GCF_055587025.1 Streptomyces sp. NPDC048600
TCTCCCCCCCCCCCCCAAAACCCCCCCCCCCCCCCCCCCTCCTTCCCCCCCCCCCCCCCCCCCCCCCCCCCCCCCCCCCCCCCCCCCCCCCCCCCCCCCCCCCCCCCCCCCCCCCCCCCCCCGAGGCGGCTTCGGCACTGCCGTCGTGGCCTACCTGTGGAAGGCACCTGGCCACGACAGCCGCTAGAAGCCGCAGTAGACCTTGCTTCCGTTGTCGCTGAGGAGGTTGTCACGAACCCACCCGTGGACACCGTCGGTCTGGTTGAACATGTAGGTCCAGGTGTAACCGTCGTTGCCTCTGGTCCAGCAGTGGTAGTCCAGGCGGTCGCCCGATCCGGCGGTCCAGGTGATGGAACAGCCCGTGCTGGAACCGGCGCGCATGTTCGCCCCGCCCCCGGTGGCGTTCCAGGCGCTGCCGTCGATGTCCTCCGCGTGGGCGCCGCAGTAGGCGTGCGCCTCCGCGGTCCCGGCACCGACGCCCGTGAAGGCGGGAACGATGAGTGCGGCGACAGCCGCGAACGCGAGCCCGAGACGAGTGCGAACTGACATGGGTGTTTCCCTCCCCCTGCCCACGAACTCCCGTTCGCGGGCAATGCAATGTGTACGCGAGACGGCGAGAAACATACCACTAGTTGATCATGAAATCAGGGCGACCGGTTTCGCGGGCCCGGCCGTCCGCGGCACGGGCACGGATGCCACTCAACTCGCCTGGATGAAGCAGTAGTTCGATCCCACTCGCCAGGCCGAGCACACCCTGCCCACCCCGGTCGGGCCAGGCCAATCCCGGGTCAGGCGTGCTCGGCGGCGTCCTTGATGCGGTCGGCGAAGGCGGGGGCGTCCTTGCGGGCCGCCGCGAGGGCCAGGGGCGCCAGCAATTTACCCACGCCGTGTCCTTCGAGGTCGTTGTAGACGTGGAGACGGGTGCGCCTGCCGTCGTCGAGCGGGTCGAGGTCGTAGCCGCCCTCGGTGGCGGTGATCAGGTTCTTGGACCGCTCCTCCCAGCGGATGCGGCGCGGAGGGTCGAAGGCGCTGATGCGGAACTCCCGGTCCGTGGTCATCCCCGCGTCCTTGACCTTGCTCCGGTAGACGGTGCCCACATCCGTCGGCCCGTCGGGGGTCCGCTTCATGGACTGGACACGGGGACTGAACTTGGGGTCGTTGGTGCCGTCGGCGAGAAAGGCGAAAACCTCCTCGATGGGGCGGTCGATCTCCACGGTCGCCTCGAATCGGCCCATGATCAGCTCCTTGGTCGTCCCCCGAGCCGTCCACCTCGTCGTCTCCAGGGTCGCAAGATCTTCGCCGCCGGGCCACAGCAGACAATGCCCGTCCCGTTCTCCGGCGCGCGCCGGAGGGTGTTCAGGCGGCGGGCCGGGCCGGGGTCCCGCCCGCCCCGGCGCGCGCCGCCTCGACCGCTTCCCACTGCTCCGTGCTGAGGTTGGCCAGTGCGGCGGGGAAGACGCCGTCCTGTTCCTTCAGGATGTGGGCGCGCAGCACGGCCGCCGCCGCCATCAGACGGTCCGGCCAGGCCGGGTCCGAGGGCGTGGCGCCGTCGGCCGCCTCGGCCAGCACCGCCTCGATACGGCGGTGCTCGGCCTCCAGGGCGGCGATCTGGTCGGGGAAGTCCCCGGCCAGGGCGGGGAACAGGCCGTGCTCCTCGACCTGGGTGTGCGGACCGAGGACGCTCGCGATCTCCCGGGCGACCTCCGCCAGCCGGGCCACTCGGCCGGCCTGGTGGGCGGGCCGGAGGTGGCTGATCAGGCGCACCACCTCGTCATGTTCCCGGGTCAGTTCGTCGATCGTCTCCAGGGCCTGGCAGCCGCAGTACTCGCACACCGGTCGTTCTCCTTTCCTCTCGGCCTGTCCGATGCCTGCCGCTCGTCGTTACGCGCGGGTGTCCGCCGTGCGGTGCCCGTGGCTGCGGCCGGTGCGGGGCTCGCGCTCGCCGCCCTCGACCGCGGCGCGGATGCCGGTGAGGGTGTAGGCCAGCGCGGCGGCCGCCACGATCGCGAGCAGGACCAGTCCGGCCGCGTAGGTCCCGTACCGGCCGTACAGCGAGCCCATCACCAGCGGGGGCAGGAAGCCGCCCAGTCCGCCCGCGGCACCGACGACGCCGGTGACCGAACCGACCTTGTCCGCCGGGGTCAGCAGCGCCACCAGGGCGAAGGTCGCCCCGCTGCCCGCGCCGAGCGCGGCCGCCATCGACAGGAAGGCGATCGTGCCGACCGGTGCCAGGTCCGGGGTGAAGGACTGCACGAGCGCGCCGGCCACGACCACGGACAGCGAGCCGGACAGCACCTTCGCCGGGCCCAGCCGGTCCGACAGCCAGCCGCCCACCGGGCGCATCGCCACGGCGAGGAGCACAAAGCCGGCCATGCGGTTCGCGGCGTCGGCCTGGGTGAGGCCGTAGCCGGTCTTGAGGTAGGTGGGGAGGTAGACCGAGAAGGCGACGTAGCCGCCGAACGCGACCGCGTAGAGGGCGGACGCCTGCCAGGTGATGGGCAGCCGGACGGTGGCGGCCAGCCGGCGGGCGAGCGGCTCCGTCGGCACGGTACGGCCGGGTGCGTCACGCAGCAGCAGCGCGGCGACGACGGCGTACACGGCCAGGGCCGCGGCGGTGATCAGGAAGGGGGTGGACATGCTCTGCGCGTCGACCAGCTTCACCGTGGTCAGGGCGCTGATGGCGGTGCCGCCCATGCCGGCGCCGAAGACACCGATGGCGAGACCGCGCCGCTCCGGCGGGAACCAGGCGTTGACCAGCGGCACGCCGACCGCGAACGCGGTACCGCCGATGCCGAGGAAGAAGCCGCCGATCAGTAGGGCAGCGAGGGAGGAGTGCCCGGCCAGGCCGAGGTAGAGCACCGGCACGATGGTGGCCGCCGAGACGATCGGGAACATGACCCGCCCGCCGAACCGGTCGGTCAGTGCGCCGACCGGGATACGGCCCAGCGAGCCGACCACCACGGGCACCGCGACCAGCAGCGACTGTTCGAACGACGACAGGTCGAGGCCGTCCTTGAAGCGGGGGCCGAGCGGGCTGAGCAGCGCCCAGGCCCAGAAGTTCACCGCGAACCCGACCGTGGCCAGGGCCAGCATCATCCACGCCCGGCCCGACACCGGTGCGCCCGACGGCGAACCGCCGCTCTGCGACTTCAACTGCTGGACCATGCTGTCCGTCCCCTCTTGATCAGGTGGCACTGCGCCACTGGGATCGCCTGCGCGTCGCGGCGTCCTGTCCGCGCGACGGCCGAACGCCATCCCGGATCCACTGTCCGCGTCGGGACCTGTCGCGGGCATGGGCCGACTGTCCCTGCCGACCGCGCCGGACGGTCCCGGATCATGGGTCCGGCCGTCCCCTCGCCCGTCCGTGCCCGCCCGAGTCCGGGTCCCGCCAGTCGGCATCCGCGCAGGTCCGGGTTCCGCCTGTCCGCCCGCCCGTCCGTCCGTCCGTCCGGACAGCGCACAGGCCGGGGTCCCGCCCCGCCAAGGCGCCTGCGGGGCGCGAGCGTCCCGGCCCAGGTCGCGCTGTCGCCCCCGGCGAGGCGCAACCGCCCCGCCCCAGCCGTACCGGCCGGCACAGCGGCCCCACCCGCGGCGCGACGCGCGCGACCGGCCCTACCTCTGTCCCGTGTCCCGGCGGGGTAGGGCCGGTCGGCCCTACCCCGTCGCCGCGGCCCCGGGGGACGATGGGCTGATGTTGCACAACGACGCCTTCCGCGCACTCGACCGGCAGGAGTGCCTGGGCCTGCTCGCCAAGGTGCCGGTCGGCCGCGTGGTCTACACCCGGCACGCTCTGCCTGCGGTCCTGCCCATCAACTTCGCCCTGGACACGGACGACTCCGTCCTGCTGCACACCTCGCCGGACTCGGATCTCGTCCGCGCCGTCGACGGTTTCGTGGTCGCCTTCGAGGCGGACGAGTTCGACGCGGCGACCAGGTCCGGCTGGAGCGTGATCGTCACCGGACGGGGCACCGTGGTGACCGATCCCGCCGAGCACGAGCGCCTGCTGCGGGCGGGCCCCACCTCCTGGATGCCCCTGCGCGACGCGGTGTTCGTGCGGATCGAGGCGGAGATGGTCACGGGACGCGAACTCATCGGAACGCGCGCCGCGCTCTGAGACGCCGTCCGCGGGACGGGAGTCGGCGGAGGCGCCTCGGCGCCTCCGCCTGCCGGTGGAAGGGGTCAGTCGCCGTCGGTGTCGGCCGTCGGCGGTGCCGGGGGACGGCCGGTGACGTGCCCGGGTCCTCGCGGAGTGCCGGCCGCGTCCGGGCCGTAGCCGAACCGGATCAGCACCTGCGGATGGCAGCGCTTGTGCCGTGGCAGGGCCGTCGCGGCCCGCAGGTCGGACCACTCCATCGCCTGGTGCAGCAGCGAGGTGCGCACCCCGTGCGCGGTCGCCGTCAGGAGCACGTACTGCAGGGCCTGGCCCGCACGCAGCCAGTCGTCCCGCCGGTCGTGGGACGTCCACAGCAGGCCCAGCTGGACGTGGCGTTCGAACCACAGGGCGGGCCGGCGGGTCACGGGCACGGGTCCGGTGAAGTCGCGCATCGGTAGCCGCCGGCCCGCGTCGGACGGCCCGAGGGCGGTGACGGGAATGCCGTAGGGCGTGTCCGCGCCCGGGGCGGTGATCCAGGCACGGGTCTCGGCGAGGCGGTCCCGGCGGGCGTGGTTGCGTGCCTCGGCGGCGGCGGTCAGGTTCAGCAGCCGCCG
Source organism: Streptomyces sp. NPDC048600 (assembly GCF_055587025.1). Lineage (NCBI taxonomy): Bacteria > Bacillati > Actinomycetota > Actinomycetes > Kitasatosporales > Streptomycetaceae > Streptomyces > Streptomyces sp. NPDC048600. Next base: position 49,076 of record NZ_JBVJGZ010000011.1, read on the forward strand.
TGTTCCCATGATGTCCGGTACGTGCAGGCGGGCTCCGGCGGCGTGCGCGGCCGACATCATCTCGGCCACGATCGGCTCGGGGACCGGGCGTCCGGTGAACGGCATCCGGCTCGTGTGCCGCCGCGCGATGGCCTCGTACAGACCGGGGGCCGACGCCCGGTCGTCGTCTCCGAGCGGGCCGGTCAGGCGTACGGCGGCCAGCAGGCCGGGCTCGTGCGGGTCCGGCAGCAGCCTCACCTCCGGCCGCCGCCCGAGGTGGAGGGCGGCGAGGCGGAGGTTGAACACCGCCGCGCCCACGGACAGATACTGGGCGCGGTGCATCGGGTCGGTCAGCGGCAGGGTGCGCTCCGGGGCCGAACGGACCTCCAGCACCTGGTGCTCGGGGTCGAGGCGAAAGCGCCAGGGCTGTGTGTTGTGGATCGACGGGGCCGCCACGGCGGCCGCCAGCAGCGCCTCCAGGGTGGCTGCGTCCAGGACGGGTCGGGTGCGCATGATGCCTCCTCCAACTTCTGCTTCTCGTGGCCGCGTTCCGTGTTCCGCGCGGCCGTCGGTCATGTGGTGGGCAGGGCGGTGGCCAGCAGGACGACGCCGAGCGAGCCGACGAGCGAGACGACCGCGAGGACCCTGGCCAGATCGGCGCGGCCCTTGGCGTGGGCGATGCCGTGGCCGGCGGCGGCGAGCATCACCACCACGAACAGGGCGAGTTTGGCCGCCAGGGTGCGGCCGTAGCCGGGTTCGGCAAGGGACGCCCAGGTGACTCCCCTGTGCTGGGCCATGGCCAGGCCGGTGGCCAGTTGCACGGGCAGGAACACCGCTCCGGTCAGCATCCCGAAACGGCGGCCGGCCGCGGCGGTGAAGCGGTCCTTGGCGTCCGGTGCGAGCAGATGGCGGGCCAGCGGCAGGACGACCAGGGAGAGGGCGAGTTGGCCGCCGACCCACAGGGCGGCTCCGGCCACGTGCGCGAAGCGCACCAGGGACCACCAGCCGACGGTGTCCATCAGCCGCTCACCTCCACCGTGCCGTGCGCGCCCGCCTCGGCGTGGCGCATGTCGTGGTCGACGAAGGCGTAGTGGCCGGCCTCGGGGAACGTCGTCTCGACGAAGCCGCCCTGCGCCGGGGCCAGGTCCAGCACCTGCGCGCCGCCCGCGTCCTGGGGCTTCAGCAGGTAGGCGCCTTCCTTGTACACGGTGTCGAAGACGGTGCCGACGACATGGAAGGCGATGCCGTCACCGGGACCGCCGGCGACGACCCAGAAGCGGGCCCGTTCACCGGCCTTCGCCTTCAGGGGCTGACGGGCGTACTGGTTCGCGATGCCGTTGAACACCCAGGCGTCAGGGGTGTTCTGCCGCATCTTCGTCACCTGGGCGGTGCTGCCGGGGGTGCCGAGGTAGAGCTGGGAGGAGACCAGTACGTATTCGTGGTCGGCCTCGGGCAGGCCGGGCGGGTCGATGACGACCGCGCCGTACATGCCGTTGCCGATGTGCTGGAGCATGGGTGCGGTGCTGCAGTGGTAGAGCCAGGCTCCGGCCTTCTCGGCGCGGAAGCGGTAGACCAGGCGTTCGCCGGGCCGGATCGTGCGCATCGGCCCGTCCGGGGCGAGGGAGCCGGCGTGGAAGTCGATGCCGTGGCCCATGTCGTGGTCGTCGTTGACGAGTGTGACCTCGAAGACGTCGCCGACCTTGCCGCGCAGGGTGGGGCCGGGGGCGGTGCCGCCGAACGTCCACATCTGCTGCTTCACGCCCGGAGCGACCTCCACCGTGGTGTGGGCGGCACGCAGTTCGACCTTGTGGACCTTCCCGGCGGGTGCGGGCGCGAGGCGCGCGTCGCGTGCCTGCCAGCCGGTGGTGAAGGGCGCGCCGAGGTCCAGGCCGCTGCCGTCGGGGGCGGAGGCGTGTCCGTCGTGCGCCTCGCCGCCGTCGCCGGAAGAGACGTGTCCCTCGTGCTCGCCGCTGCCGTCGGCGGCCGAGGTGCGTGCGTCGTCGGTCACGACGATGTCCATCGTCATTCCGGCCGCCCGGTGGCCGGGCAGGGTGCACCAGGCCTCGCGGTCCTCGGTGACCGGTCCCAGGTCGAGTTCACGGGTGCCGCCTTGAGCGAGCATCGGGGTGGAGGGGCCGTTCTCGACCTTGAGATCGTGGCGCTGGTCGTCGGTGTTGGTGACCTTCAGCCGCAGTACGGTGCCCGCCGGGACCTCGATCCGAGCGGGGCGCACGCGCATGTCGGCCAGGGTGACGGCGACCGTGCGCGGTGTTCCGCCGCCCGGGCCCGCCGTTCCGCCGGCGCTCGCCGGGCCGCTCGTGTCGCCGCCGCTGTTGGCGACGAGGACGGCCAGCACGGTGACCGCGGCGCCCACGGCCGTTCCCCACACGGCGGGGCGCCGGGCGATGCGGGCCCGGTCCGCGTCCTGGGCGAGACCCTGTGCGCCGCGGACCAGGGCCCACACCACCAGGGCGAGGAACGCCGCCACGGCCGCTCCGGCCAGCAGCGTGCCCACCGGCCCGACAGGGCCGGGCAGCGGCAGCGCGAGCAGGGCGAGGCCGAGGTTGAGCAGGACGAGCCGCGCTGCCCAGCCCCGTTCGAGGACGGCCCGCAGCGCGGCCCGTTCCCCGGGACCGCCGGAGAGCACGATGGGCAGCAGGTAGGTGAGGGCTCCGACGAGGATCTGCCCGACGAATCCGACGAGCAGCACCGGGACCAGGGACCCGACCCCGTCCGCGACCTCGGCGAGCGGCCGTACGGCCAGCAGCGCCAGGTCCGCGGCCACACCGGCGACGAGCCAGCCCATGGCGGCGGCCAGCATCCACGCGGCGGCCGCCGAGATCGCGGGCCGCCGTCGCACCGTCCGGGCCAGGAGCTGTCCCGCGACGGCGACACCGGCCGCGTACGCGGCGACACCGGCGACGGCGGCGGGACGCCATCCCGCGGCCAGTGCGGCGACGGCGGTCAGCAGGCCGCCCCCGGTGAGCATCAGCACCCGGCGCGCCAGGCGTGTGGTGCGCTCGGCCATCCGCACACCCAGCACGGTGGGCCAGAGCATGAACAGCGTGCCGAGGACGGGCAGTCCGATCCAGCCGAGCAGGGTGGCGTGCACGTGGGCGAGTTTCAGTCCGGCGTAGTGCTGTGGGCCTGCCGTGCCGGTGGCCAGCAGCCAGCCCAGTACCGCGCCGACGATCAGGGCCGCGGCACCGGCCCGGTAGTAGTCGGCGATCGGGGCGAGCCGTCCGCCGAGCGCGCCCCGGCCCATGCGGACCAGGACCACCAGATGCGCGCCGACCGCGGTGATCAGCAGCACGCTGCCGACGCCGGTCAGTACGGGCAGATCGGCCCAGAGGCCGGTCAGGACGCCCACGGCGCCGGCGTTGACGCCGGCCAGCCGGGCGTTGCTCCAGCGCCGTTCGGGGAGCCGGGCGTGCAGCATGGCGACGGCGAAGTGCTCGCTCCACACGAGGACGGCGGTGGTGGCGGCGCCGACCAGGAACATGTGGACGGACAGCCAGCGGGCGGCGGGCAGGGTCTGCTGCAGGCTCGCCGCCAGCAGCGCGAGCACCACCCAGGCCGCTACCAGGACATGGGCCGTCAGATGCCGTCGGCGCGGTCCGGACGCCTTGAACCTGGTGGGTGGTCGGCCGCCCCCGGCGGCCCCGTCATCCTGCTTGGTGTACATGGTGCTCCTTGCCGCCCGGTGCGGCGGCGGTCTGGCGGGGACGAACTCGGCCCTGCGTGTCGGGGCCGCCGCCCAGCAGCGCGGCCAGCTCCCGTCGGCGGGGGAAGGACCCGGGTACGTATCCGCACCACGGTTCCTCGGCGTAGGGGTCGCCGGTGACGCCGTAGGCGCGCGAGCGCGAGCCGCCGCAGACCCGGCGGAACTCGCACGCCCCGCAGCGGCCGCCGAGCCGGTCGGCGTCCCGCAGGCCGGTGAAGAGTTCCGAGGTGCGGTAGATCTCCGTCAGCGGTGTCTCGCGCACGCTTCCCGCGCCGAGCGGCAGGAATCCGCTCGGGTGCACGGTGCCGGTGTGGGAGACGAAGACGAAGCCACGGCCCGCGTTGACGTCCAGGGGCGGCCGCCGGACCCGGCGGGCCGGGGTGTCCAGGTTCAGTTCTGCGGTCCGCTCGCGCAGTTCCCGGTACAAGGGGCCGAGACCGAGCACGGCCACATGGTCGTCGCCGGCGGCGGCGAGGACCTGGCGCTGCAGGGCGACGCGGCGGAAGTGGTGGGCCTCGGTGGTCTTGGCCGGCACGGTGAGGCCGACGTCGTACACGAAGTTGAGGACGTCCTCCACCTCGGCGGCTGTCAGCGCGCCCAGGGTGCGGCCGCGGCCGGTGGGCACCAGGAAGAAGGCGCTCCACAGCATCGCCCCGTGCTCGGCGACCAGGCGGACGACGTCGGGCAGGTCGTGCAGGTTGTGCCGGGCAACCGTCGTGTTGATCTGGACCTTCATACCGAGGGCGCGGGCCGCGTCCCAGGCGTCCAGGGTCCAGCGGAACACCCCGGGCACGCCGCGGAAGGTGTCGTGGATCTCGGCGGTCGAGCCGTCCAGGCTCAGCGAGAGCCCGACCGCACCCGCCTCGTGCAGCTCCCGCAGCCGCTCGGCGGTGAGCGTCGGGGTGCCGGACGGGGACACCGCGACCCGGACCCCGGCCTCCTGCCCGTAGGCGACGAGCTCGTTCAGGTCGGGGCGCTGGAACGGGTCGCCGCCGGTGATGACGAACAGCGGGGCGGGCTGCCCGAAGGCGGCGACCTGGCGCAGCAGATCCTTCGCGGCACCGGTGTCCAGCTCGCGCGGATCGCGGCCGGGCACCGCCTCGGCGCGGCAGTGCAGACAGGCCAGCGGGCAGGCCCGGGTGGACTCCCAGATGACGATGAAGGGCCGCTCCCCCGCGTCGTGCCGCTGACGCCGAATGGCATGGGCGGTGGCGTTCATCGCGCGGCCCTGCCCAGCGCCCTGGTGCTGTGTCCGGCCGCCCTGGAGTCAGGGCAGACGAGGCGGGCGGCCGGACGGTGACCGGGCCCAGGGCCCTTCCGGCGGACCTCCGTGCGCGGCACCCACCGTGAGCCGCAGCGGTGGAATCGGCCTCGAGGGCGGTCGACATGGTCGTGCACGGGATACCTCCGGGATCGGTCGCCGTCAGCATCCACCGGCGGCGGTTGTCGGCGCGGCGGCCGATGGTCCAGTCGAGCGGGGCCGTTGGTCCCTCGTCGCGGCGGCGCGACCGGGCCGAACGGCCGGGGGACGGGCGACGGCGTGCGTGGAGGGGCATCGCGGCCGTCGGACGGGCGACGGCGTGCGCGCAGGGCCTCGCGGCGGCCGGGCGTCCCGGGACGGGACGGCTGCCCGGCCCCTCTCCGTGCGCGCCGCCGCACGTTCAGGAACGGTTCGAGGAAGGGGTGGTCAGGGCGTCCGCGGTGGCCACCAGGGCGGCTCCCAGGCCGGTCAGCGCGGCTCCCAGGGCCGTGACCAGGGTGGTGAGGTGCCACGCCTGATAGGCGGACATCAGCGAGGCGCGCAGGGACTGGCCCATGAACGCCGTCTGACGGAGTTCGGCGAGCTTCTCGTCGTCGCTGTCGTGTGCCTCGGCGCTGATCTCCGCGTAGGTGCGGCCGCCCGTGGCGTGGGCGACGTTGCCGTTGATGAACTCGGCGTAGGCGTGGGCCTGCGGACCGGTCTCCACGCGCCGGCCGGCGTAGGAGACAAGGCCGACGGGCAGCCCGCGCTCGGGGAAGGTGATCTTCTGGGCGGCCAGCTCGGTACGGATCTCCTTCCTGCCGCTTCTGCCGCGCCACACCATGACGGGTCCGGCGACTGCCAGGGCAGTGCCGACCGTCCCGAGCAGAAGACCGGCTCGACGATGGGGTCCGTTCATAATGATTTGTCCTGCTTTCTACGATGTGGGGGCGTGGGGCGGGTGTGGGACTGCCGGGGCGTCGCCCAACACCCGCGCCCTGCCGGGAGGTTGCCGGTCAGCAGTGGCTGAGCCGCAGCCGCCAGGCCTCGGGGCCTCGTTCCAGGTACTCCACGCCGAAGACTCCCGGGCTGCGCTGTTCGATCTGCGCGAGCAGGGGCAGCGGGTCGTGCGGGGCGACCAGCACCATCGCGGTGCCCGCGGGAACGGCGTCCAGTGCCCCGAAGACCGTGGCGTGGCGCAGGGCGTGCGGCACGTCGCGCACGTCCAGTTCGGGCTCGGCCGGCTCCTCGGCGCCGCCGCAGCCGCAGACCCCGCCGCAGCCGCCGGTCTCCTCTTCCTCCATGGCCTGTCCTTCCTCGGTGTCCCGGTCCTTCTCGGGGCTCACACCGCTCGTGTCGTGGGCGAACCGCCGGTGCATGTCCGACAGCAGCGCGGCGAGGGAGACCTCCGGCGTCATGGCGAGCAGCGGCAGGACGAGGCCGTTCTCCTTGGCCACGTGCTCCTCGAAGAGCACCTGGAGGGCTCGCGCGTCCGCGGCAGCGCCGGCCGGGTCGGGCGCGGTGCGCAGGGCGTCGACGAGGGCGGTGAGGCAGCGGTGTTCGCCGATCAGGCTCTCGATGAGCAGCCGGGCCTCGGGCCTGGCGTGGGCGACGGGGTAGAGCGCCGCTTCCTCGGCGGCGGCATGCGGCAGCAGGGAGCGGTCGCAGAAGTCCACGAGCCCGGCGTGGATCCGCTCGGCGGCGCCCGGGTCGCGGTCCACGGCGGTGAGCAGCAGGGTCACCCGGCCGGCCAACTCCCCGGCCAGGCGGGCGTGATGCGCTTCGGCGCTCTGGAGGGCCGTGGCGTCCTCGGGGACCGAGGCGAGGGTCAGCACACTCATGATGGTGTCTCCAGCGGGTCACGGACGGCTCGGCCGGCCGGTGCGGATGTGTGGAGCGCACCCCGGGGTGCGGGCGCCGGAGAGCTCCGTAGGCGTCGTCGGGCACCGGGGTGCCACGTCCGGCCGCGAGGAGCGGCCGGACGCGTGAGCGAACCGGGCTCCGCTCGCCGTACGGACCGCGCCCGTGGCCGGCGGGGTCGGGGGAGTTGGCCGCCTGGCGGACGGGAACGCGGTCGTGCGGTCGGGCACGTGCGGTTCGTTCGCCGCCCAGCATGCAACGGGTACCGGGCCCGGCCACCGGCCGACCGGGCCCGAGCACCGGGACCATTGGGCCCTACCCCGGCCCGCCAGGTTGGGCCGGAAGGTCGCCGGGCGGGGACCGCAGGCCCCAGGTGCGGCCGGGGGTGCGGCGCCTAGCTTTCTGGCCATGGAGAACGATCAGAAGGCACGGCACCAGGCACCCCGAGACGGGGAGGGCTGGCCGCTGGCTGCCCGCAGGCTGCTGAACCGCCGTGAGGTGTCCGCCGACGGCCGCGCCGTGTTCGGCACGGGCGATCCGCAGTGGGAGGGCTTCTACCGTGACCGGTGGGCCCACGACAAGGTGGTGCGCTCCACGCACGGCGTGAACTGCACGGGCTCGTGCTCGTGGATGGTGTACGTCAAGGACGGCATCATCACCTGGGAGCATCAGGCCACCGACTACCCGTCGATCGGCGCGGACTGCCCCGAGTACGAGCCGCGCGGCTGCCCTCGCGGTGCCTCGTTCTCCTGGTACACCTACTCCCCCAGCCGCGTCCGATACCCCTACGTCCGGGGCGCGCTGCTGAAGCTGTGGCGCGAGGCCCGCAAGCGGCTGGGCGACCCGGTGGCGGCCTGGGCGGAGATCACCGGCGATCCGGCGAAGGCCCGTGCCTACAAGCGGGCCCGCGGCAAGGGCGGCCTGGTGCGCGCGGAGTGGGACGAGGTGTCCGAGCTGGTCGCCGCCGCCCATGTGCACACCATCAAGGAGTACGGCCCCGACCGGGTCGCGGGCTTCTCCCCGATCCCGGCGATGTCGATGGCGTCGTTCGCGGCCGGTGCCCGCTTCATGTCGCTGATCGGCGGCACGCTGCTGTCGTTCTACGACTGGTACGCCGACCTGCCGGTCGCCTCGCCGCAGGTGTTCGGTGACCAGACGGACGTCCCCGAGGCCGCCGACTGGTGGAACGCCGGCTATCTGATCATGTGGGGCTCCAACATCCCGGTGACCCGCACGCCGGACGCGCACTTCCTGACCGAGACGCGTTACAACGGCACCAAGGTGGTCGCGGTCAGCCCCGACTACGCGGACAACGTCAAGCACGCCGACGAGTGGCTGGCCCCGCACCCGGGCACGGACGGGGCGCTGGCGATGGCCATGGGGCACGTGATCCTGCGCGAGTTCCTCGTGGACCGTGAAGTGCCCTACTTCCAGGACTACCTGAGGAAGTTCACGGACGCGCCGTTCCTGGTGGCGCTGCGCGAGAACGACCGCGGGCTGGTCCCGGCCGGGTTCCTGACCGCCGCCGACCTCGGGCACGACACGGAGCACGCCGAGTCCAAGACGGTGCTCCTGGACGCGGCCACGGGTGAGCCGGTGGTGCCGAACGGTTCGCTCGGCTTCCGCTGGGGGGAGGCCGAGCAGGGCCGCTGGAACCTCGACCTGGGCGACACCGTGCCCGAGCTGAGCCTGCTCGACAGCGCCGAGGACACCGTGGCCGTGGCCCTGCCCCGCTTCGACGAGGGCGGCACGGAGGGCGGCTCGGTCATGGTGCGCGGCGTGCCCGTACGGCGTGTCGGCGGGCGTCTGGTCACCACCGTCTTCGACCTGATGCTGGCGCAGTACGGGGTCGGGCGCCCGGGTCTGCCGGGCAACTGGCCGACGTCGTACGAGGACGCCGACGAGCCCTACACCCCGGCCTGGCAGGAGACCATCACCTCGGTCCCCGCCGAGCAGGCGGCCCGCATCGCGCGGGAGTTCGCCCGTAACGCGGAGCGGACCAACGGCCGGTCGATGATCGCCCTCGGCGCCGGCACCAACCACTGGTTCCACTCCGACACCATCTACCGCGCGTTCCTGGCCCTGCTCACCATGACCGGCTGCCAGGGCGTGAACGGCGGCGGCTGGGCGCACTACGTCGGGCAGGAGAAGATCCGCCCGGTCACCGGGCTCCAGCATCTGGCGTTCGCCTTCGACTGGCAGCGCCCCACCCGGCACATGGCGGGCACCTCGTACTGGTACCTGAACTCCGACCAGTGGCGCTACGAGGCGTTCGGGCCCGACGAGCTGGCCTCCCCGCTCGGCGAGGGCCGCTTCCGGGGCAAGGGCTTCGCCGACTGTCTGGCGCAGGCGATCCGCCTGGGCTGGACCCCCGGTCACCCCGGCTTCAACCGCAACCCGCTGGACCTGACGGACGAGGCGAAGGCGGCGGGCCGGCCGGTCGCCGAGCACATCGTCGGTGAACTGAAGTCGGGGCGGCTGAAGTTCGCCGCCGAGGACCCCGACGACCCGGCCAACTTCCCGCGCGTGCTGACCGTCTGGCGGGCGAACCTGCTCGGCTCCTCCGGCAAGGGCAACGAGTACTTCCTGCGCCATCTGCTGGGCACCGACGCGGCGGTCCGCTCCGAGGAGACTCCGCCCGAGCAGCGCCCGAAGGACGTGGTGTGGCGGGACGAGGCCCCCGAGGGCAAGCTCGACCTGCTGGTCGACGTGGACTTCCGGATGACCTCCACCGGTCTGCTCTCCGACGTCGTCCTGCCGGCCGCGACCTGGTACGAGAAGGACGACCTGTCCTCCACGGACATGCACCCCTTCGTGCACGCCTTCACCCCGGCCATCGCCCCGCCCTGGCAGGCCCGCACCGACTACGACACGTTCCTCACCATCGCCGACCGGTTCAGCGACCTGGCCGCCGAGCACCTCGGCACCCGCACCGACGTCCTCGCCGTGCCGCTGCTGCACGACACCCCGGACGAACTCGCCCAGCCCGGCGGGGTCGTACGGGACTGGAAGACCGGCGAGTGCGAACCGGTGCCGGGCCGGACCATGCCCAAACTCGTCGTCATCGAACGGGACTACGCCGCGACCGCCCAGAAGATGCGCGCCGTCGGCCCGCTGCTGGACACCCTCGGCACCACCACCAAGGGCGTCACCGTCCACCCCAACCAGGAGCTGGACGAGCTGCGGCGGCGCTGCGGCACCGTCCGGGACGGCATCGCCGCGGGCCGCCCGTCCCTGGCCACCGCCACCGACATGTGCGAGGCGATCCTGGCGCTGTCCGGCACGACCAACGGCCGCCTGGCCACCGAGGGCTTCCGCGAGCTGGAGCGGCAGACCGGCAGTGAGGGCCTGGTGGAGCTCGCCTCCGAACGGGAGGCGGAGCGGATCACCTTCGCCGACACACGCTCCCAGCCGCGCGCGGTGATGACGTCGTACGAGTGGTCCGGCAGCGAGACCGGGGGCCGGCGCTACTCGCCCTTCGTCATCAACGTCGAGCACAAGAAGCCCTGGCACACCCTCACCGGCCGGCAGCACTTCTTCGTCCAGCACGACTGGATGACCGAGCTCGGCGAGCAACTGCCCGTCTTCCGACCGCCGTTGAACACGCCCCGGCACTACGGGGACGAGCAGCTGCACGAGGACGGCCGCGCGGAGGTCACGGTCCGCTACCTCACCCCGCACTCGAAGTGGTCCATCCACTCCAACTACCAGGACAACAAGTACATGCTCGACCTGTCCCGCGGTGGCCCGGTGATCTGGATGTCCACCCTCGACGCCGAGAAGATCGGCGTGAAGGACAACGAGTGGATCGAGGCGTACAACCGCAACGGTGTCGTCGCCTGCCGGGTCGTGGTCACCCACCGCATGCCCGAGGGAACCGTGTACATGTACCACGCCCAGGACCGCAACGTGAACGTACCGAAGACCGAGGTCAGCGGGAAGCGCGGCGGCATCCACAACTCCCTGACCCGGCTGCTGCTCAAGCCGACCCATCTCGCGGGCGGCTACGCCCAGTTCACCTACGCCTTCAACTACTACGGCCCGACCGGCAACCAGCGCGACGAGGTCACCGTCATCCGCCGCCGCAGCCAGCAAGTGGAGTACTGACATGCCCCGTGGCGAAGCCCCCGTCGGACGAGTGATGGCACAGATCGCGATGGTGATGAACCTCGACAAGTGCATCGGCTGTCACACCTGTTCCGTCACCTGCAAGCAGACCTGGACCAACCGCACCGGCGTCGAGTACGCCTGGTTCAACAACGTCGAGACCAAGCCCGGTGTCGGCTACCCCCGCCGCTACGAGGACCAGGAGCAGTGGAAGGGCGGCTGGATGCTCGACAAGAAGGGGCGTCTGGTCCTGCGCTCCGGGGGCCGGGTCAAGCGGCTGCTGTCGCTGTTCTCCAACCCCGACCTGCCGGGCATCGAGGACTACTACGAGCCGGTCACCTACGACTACGACAACCTCATCAGCGCCCCCGCCGGCCCGGACATGCCGGTCGCCCGCCCCCGCTCCGTCCTCACCGGCCGGCCCACCGCCATCACCTGGGGCGCCAACTGGGAGGACGGCCTCGGCGGCGCCGCCGAGAACGCGGGCGCCGACCCCAACCTGAGCGGCGAGTGGGCCGAGAAGGTCAAGTTCGAGTTCGAGCAGACCTTCCTCTTCCATCTGCCCCGCCTGTGCGAGCACTGCCTCAACCCCGCCTGCGTGTCGGCCTGTCCGTCGGGCGCGATGTACAAGCGGGTCGAGGACGGCATCGTCCTCGTCGACCAGGACAAGTGCCGGGGCTGGCGGATGTGCGTGACGGCGTGCCCGTACAAGAAGGTGTACGTCAACCACGCCACCGGCAAGGCCGAGAAGTGCACCTTCTGCTTCCCGCGTATCGAGGCCGGACAGCCCACGGTCTGCTCCGAGACCTGCGTCGGCCGCCTGCGCTACCTCGGCCTGCTCCTCTACGACGCCGACCGCGTCGGCGAGGCGGCGGCCACCCCCGACGAGCGGGACCTGCTGGACGCCCAGCGGAACGTCTTCCTCGACCCGAACGACCCCGAAGTGGCGGCCGCCGCACGGGAGTCGGGGATTCCGGAGGACTGGCTGGCGGCCGCCCGCCGCTCCCCCGTGTACGACCTGGTCTCCCGCTACAAGGTGGCCCTGCCCCTGCACCCGGAGTACCGCACCCTGCCCATGGTCTGGTACGTGCCGCCGCTGTCCCCCGTCCTCGACGCCGTCGACGCGGCGGGCGGGAACCAGGACGACCCCGACCATGTCTTCGCCGCCGTCACCCGGCTGCGCATCCCGCTGGAGTACCTGGCGGAGCTGTTCACCGCCGGGGACACCGACGTCGTCGCCGGAGTGCTGATGAAACTCACCGCTCTGCGCTCGTACATGCGCGAACGCACCCTGGGCGAGGACGGCGACGAGGCCGCGCTCCGGGCCGTGGGCCTCACGGCACGCGAGGCGGAGGACCTGCACCGGCTGCTCGCCGTCGCCAAGTACGAGGACCGCTACGTCGTCCCCGCCGCGCACAAGGAGGACGCCGCCGCGCTGACCGCGATGGAGAACCGCTGCCCGGTCGAGTCCTCCGGCGACCCGGACGGCTCACCCCGCGGCCGCGTGATGCTCGGCATTCCCACCCTGCGCCGCAACACCGCCGGAGACCGCTGATGAGCCACCGCCCGAACACCGTCCAGGGAACACCCAGGACGGCCACGATTCCCGCGCTCGTGCGCACCCGCGTCCGCGCGGCCGTACGCCGACCCGCCCGGCTCACCCGCGAGGAGGCCGAGGCACGCACCCTCACCCTGCGGCTGTGCTCGCTGCTGCTCCAGTACCCGGACGCCGAACTCGCCGCCTCGCGGGCGGTGCTGGACTCCACCGTCGCGGCGCTGCCGCCCTCGCCGGCCGCCGAGCACCTGGCGTCCTTCACCGCCTGGTTCACCGGCCAGGAGCCCGACGCGCTGGAACGGCACTACGTCGAGACGTTCGACCTGCGCCGCAGGAGCAGCCTGTATCTCACCTACTACCTGCACGGCGACACCCGCCGCCGCGGCATGGCCCTGCTCACCCTCGCCCAGCGCTACCGGGCCGCGGGCTGGGACACCGACGGCAGTGAACTGCCCGACCACCTCCCGGTCGTGCTGGAGTTCGCCGCCCTGGCCGGACCCGGCGGCGGCGAGGCACCGCTGCGCCAGCACCGGCGCGGCCTGGAGCTGATCCACCGGGCCCTGACCGACGCCGACTCGCCCTACCGGCACGTCCTGGCCGCGCTGCTCACCCTGCTGCCGCCGGCCAGCGAGGCCGACCGTGCGGCGGTGGCCCGGCTCGTCGCCGAGGGCCCGCCGAACGAGGACGTCGGCCTCGACCCCTACGGCTCCCACGGCTCCTACGGCTCCTACGGGGACGGGGAGTTCGCGCCTCCGGGCACGTTCATGCCGCCGATGCCCGCCCCGCCGACCCGGGTTCCGCCCGCCCCGACCCTTCGCACGGAAGGCCCACGATGAACGCCGCGCACTCCCTCTCGGCCGCCGCCCCGGCGAGCGGTGCCGATCTCCTCCTGTGGGTCGCCGTCCCCTACATCTGCCTCGCCGTGTTCGTGGTCGGACACATCTGGCGCTACCGGCAGGACCAGTTCGGCTGGACCTCCCGCACCAGCCAGCTCCTCGAACACCGCTGGCTGCGCTTCGGCAGCCCGCTGTTCCACCTCGGCGCCTTCATGGTCATCGCCGGGCACGTGGTGGGGCTCGCCATTCCCGACTCGTGGACCGAGGCCGTCGGCATCACCGAGCACACCTACCACACCACGGCCGTCTGGGCGGGCTCGGTGGCGGGCGTCGCCATGGTCGCCGGGCTGGGCATGCTGTGCGCCCGCCGTCTGCTGAACCGCAGCATCCGGCTGGGCACCGACCGCAGCGACAAGCTGCTCTTCCCGCTGCTGTCCGCCACCGTCCTCCTGGGCATCATCGCCACCTTCGCCCACAACGTCTTCGGCGCCGGCTACGACTACCGCTCCACCGTCTCGGTCTGGTTCCGCGGCCTGTTCGTCCTCCAGCCGCAGCCGGAGGCCATCGCCGGCGCGCCGTTGCTGTTCCAGCTGCACGCCCTCACCGCCTGCCTGCTCTTCGCGGCCTGGCCGTTCACCAGGCTCGTGCATGTGTGGAGCGCCCCGATCGGCTACCTGGCCCGCCCGTATCTGGTCTACCGGCGGCGGCCCACCACGGCCGCGGCCCCGGCGGGCACGCGCCGGACCCGGTCGGCCTCCGGTTCCCGACGCGCAGCATGACGCGCGCCCTCGCCGTGCCGCCGGACGACACCACCGTCCGGCGGCTCGACCGGCGGACCGGGTGGGTGATGGTCGTCACCGGGATCGTCGGCTGGCTCGCGTCCTTCCAGCTCACCCTGGACGACTGGCGGCTGCTGCGCGATCCCACGTACCAGCCGCCCTGCAACCTGAGCGCGGTCGTGAGCTGCGGCAGCGTCATGTCCAGCCCGCAGGGCAGCCTGTTCGGCTTTCCCAACATGCTGCTCGGCCTCGCGGCTTTCGCCGCCGTGACCGCCCTGGGCGTCTCCGTACTGTCCGGGGCGCGGCTGCACCGACGCCTGTGGCTCGCGCTCGACGCCGGGGCGCTGGTGGGCGTGGTGTTCGTGCACTGGCTGATCGTGCAGTCGCTCTACGAGCTCCGGAAGATCTGCCCGTACTGCGCCGTCGTCTGGGTCGTCACCATCGCCCTGTTCTGGTTCGTCACCCTGCGCTGCCTGGAACGCGGCGACGTACCCGCGCCACATGGTGTCGTGGAGCTGCTCAGGGACACCCACTGGCTGTTGCTCGGTGCCTGGTACGGGGTGATCGCGCTGCTCGTCCTCACCCGCTTCTGGGCCTACTGGACCAGCTTGCTGTAGCCGCCCCTACCGCCCGAGCCGGTCCTTGGCCTGGGTGGCGATGACGGCGGCCTGGATGCGCCGTTCCACGCCCAGTTTGGCCAGCAGCCGGGAGATGTGGTTCTTGACCGTCTTCTCCGCGAGGAAGAGCTGCTGCCCGATCTGGCGGTTGGTCAGGCCCTCGCCGATCAGGGCCAGGATCTCCCGCTCCCGCTCGGTCAGGCCGGGCAGGGCGTCGGGCTCGGGGTCGGGCTGCGGTTCCTTGTCCTGACGCAGCCGGGCCATCAGTTTCGCGGTGGCGCTGGCGTCGAGCAGGGACTGGCCGGCGGCCAGCGTCCGTACGGCCGAGACCAGGTCGGTGCCCTTGATCTGCTTCAGCACGTACCCGGAGGCACCGGCCATGATGGAGTCCAGCAGCGCCTCCTCGTCGTCGAACGAGGTCAGCATGAGACAGGCCAGCTCGGGCATGCTCGACCGCAGCTCCCGGCACACGGTCACGCCGTCGCCGTCCGGCAGCCGCACGTCCAGCACCGCGACCTGGGGCCGCAGCGCGGGCACGCGGATCAGTGCCTGCTCGGCGGTGGCGGCCTCACCGACGACCGTGATGTCCGGTTCGGTGTCGAGGAGGTCGTGCACCCCCCGCCGTACCACCTCGTGGTCGTCCAGCAGGAAGACCCGGATCGGGTTGTCGGGGCCCGGCTGCTCGCCGTCCGCCATCAGCTGCTCCTCGTTCTGCGCTGTCGGAATGCCGCACCGGACGTCGCCCTTGGGTTCGGTGCCCGTACGTGTCTGTCACAGATCTTGCGCGATCGCGGGCGGAAGAGCCAGTGCCGCCCGGCCCTGCCGCCCCTGGAACCTGCCTTCCGCCGACCACATACCTGTACGAATACGGCGAGCTCGGGTCATTCGGCCCTCGGCTGTGGGAGGGAGCGGGAGCACACACGAACAGGGGCACCTCCGCTCTTCGGCGGAGGTGCCCCTGTGTCCGACGGACCCGCGGCCTCACCGCAGCCAGCGGTGACGGCTGACGAAGGGCAGTCGCGCCCAGGCCCTGCCCAGCCCCCAGGTGGCGCCGGCACCCGCGGCGGCCAGGCCGACGAGCACGACGGCGTAGACGAGGTGGTAGTCGGCGAAGGGGTTGGTCGACATGCTCGCCGAGCCGTCCGACAGGTGCCTGGCCGGCGGCCACTCCGCGACCCACATCAACGCCATCATCGCCGTGCCGGCGACCGCGGCGATGCGCAGTCCGACACCCGCGATCAGGGCAAGGCCGACGCCGAGCAGCCCCAGCATGAACAGCCAGTCCGCCCAGGCGGCCCCCGCCCAGTCGTGGAAGGTGGACTCCATCGGGCCGACGGCGACGTGGCTGAGGAATCCCTCGGTCGGCGAGCCGCCGTCGAGCCAGCCCTTGCCGGACGGCGTGGCGTAACCGAAGCCGAACGTCTTGTCCAGGAACGCCCACAGGAAGACGAACCCCATCAGGAAGCGGAGCCCGGCCAGCACGTACGCACGGGACGCGGTCGCCGCCGTGGTCGTCGGCTCGGCGGACGCGGGAGAGTTCACGGCCCGACGCGGGGACGTGAAGCGGAACCTCGGGTACCGGTGGGAGTGGTTGTGCACTGCCATGGTCGTTCATCCCTTCCAGGGCTGGGACGTGCTGGTGACGGACGGCTCTCGCCGCCCCACCAATGTCCCGCGCCGCCCCCACCCCCCAGAGGGGCTGCAGGACCCTCCCCGGGGCCCGAACGTCCCTGCCCGCCGGGCCTGTTGGCAGCGTCTGTGGCGTCCGCCACCGTCCGTGAGATCGTCATGCCCGTGATCGAGTCCTGGGTGATCAACGACGACAGCCCTGTCCCCGTGTCGCCCGAGTCGGCGGCGGAGGCACTACGGGCGAGAGTCGGCAGCGGGCGGCTCGAGACGTGGCTGACGAGTTCGTCCGGGCGATCGCTGGTCTTGGTGACGAACACCGGGCACGCGATGGTGACGCTGCTGGAAGAAGAGGGCGATCCCGGCGAGCATGCCGTGGACCCGGGTGCCAACGGCTCGAGCGACGGGTTCGTCCTCACCGACGGGCAGGCCGACGCGTACCCGAACGAGAACACCGTTCCCCTGCGGGAGGCGTTCAGGCTCGTGGAGCACATCGTCGGCACGGGCCACTGGCCGGCGGACGCGCGCCGGGTCGCCGACCGCTGAGGTCACCGGGCGCGTCCGGGACGGCTGCGTCGGGGCGACGCCCCCGGCCGAAGTGTCAGCCCACCGCGGTGGCCGGCTCCGGTGCGGCGACGACGCGCTGCCGTTCGTGTTCGGTCCGGGCCGCCTCCAGGAGGCTTCGCCAGGACGTGACGAGCGGCCGGCGTCGCAGCAGGGCGCGGCGTTCGCGTTCCGTCATGCCGCCCCAGACGCCGTGCTCGATGCGCTGGTCCAGTGCGTGGGCGAGGCACTCGGTCCGCACGGGGCAGCCCGAGCACACGCCCTTCGCCTGGTTCTGGGCGGCTCCCTCGACGAACAGTCCCTCCGGGTCCGTGCCCCGGCATGCCGCCCGACCGCCCCACTCCGCCTCGTCCCACATCAACGACGCCACCCCTCTCCCCACTCCGGCCCGTCCAACCCCACCTGATTCACCAGGCAGTTCCGAGACCGTACGCCAGTCTCGTCGAACAGAGGACAGCCCGAACGCGACCACGACCCCAACGAGTGAACACCTCTTGCACACCGAGCGAACGGCTGCTTCACCCCGAGTTGGCCGGAGTGCCGGTCACGTCGCACGGGTCCATGACGTTCCCGCTCCCCGACGAGAGTCGGGCAACTACCCATGGCTGCTGCGCTTTTGTCCATGTACGGCCTCCTCTCCCGGGGCATGACGCGGGCCAAGGACAATACGGCACGGGGGCGGCACATGTTCAACCGGACCGGTGGCAAACGCCGACCGAGAAGAATCACCCGAGCGTGGTTCCGGCATGCGAAGTACTACGCGGTGACCGGGTTCGTCCGGACCTGTGCCGCATGGGTGGTGGTGGGCGACACGGGCACGTTCTTCAGCGCGCTCGAGGACGGCGCCGACGTCGACTCCGGCGACTCCGGCGGGGACTGGGTTTCGGCGGGGTCGAGAACGTCGGGGTGATGTTCCGTCGGCGCTCCGGAACGCGGTCGCCCGGCGCATCAGGGTGGCCCCAGGATGCCCGCCGGCACTGACGCACCCTCACGTGATCTACGCCTCACGGGCAACCCCGGTCACTCCGGTTACGTCTTGCCCGACGACAGCTGAAGCTTTGGCTCCGGGCCCGGGCTTCTTTCCCAACGCTCTATACACACTCTGTATACGCATCATGTATACACGCCATGTATACGCGGTCGCACTCGGTGTGGAGATTGACCGAAAGGCATCGATGTACGGCAAGGCATTCGCGCCGGAGTACCAGGGCGCACTCACCACCCTCTCCGTCAACTCGTCTCTCACCGACGTACTGGCCGCCGGCACCGAGCAGTTGAAGGCGGCCGAGCAGGCCGGACAGCCCGGCGAAGCGGCGCGTTCCGGGCTCGCGGTCGCCGAGGCGCACCGTCGGCTGGGCCGCGTGGAGGAGGCCGACCAGGCCTGGAAGGCGAGTTACCGGGCGGCGCGTGAGGCCGGGGACACGGCGGCGATGGCCTGGGCCCTGTGGAGCGGCGGCACCCTCGCCCGGCAGCGCGGGGCGTTCGCCCTGGCCAGGCGGCTGCTCGAACTCGCGGCCGAACTCGGCGAGCAGGGCGGTGACATCGTCGTCCGTGGCTACTCGCTGGCGGGCCTGGCCGAGACCGGCCGTATCCAGGGCGACTACGAGGCTGTCGGCCGGCTCCACGAGCAGCTGCTGGCCGAGGCCCGGCGGCGCGGCGAGGCACGGCACACGGTGTGGGCCCTGGAGGGCATCGCGCAGATGCACCGCAACACCGGCGGCTACGACACCGCGTACGACCTGTTCGAGGAGGCCGCCGGGATAGCCGAGGAGGCCAACGACCATCGCGGTCACGCCTGGGCCCTGCGCGGGCTCGCCGACGTCGTGTCCGTGCGCGACGGCGACACCGAACGCGCGCTGACCTGGCTGTCCGAGGCGGAGACGACGTGCCGGACGATGAAGCTGTCCAGCGCGCTGGCCTACAACCACAAGATGCGCGGCAACGTCCTGTACCGCGCCGGACGGTACGCCGAGGCCCGCGGGCTGTACGAGCAGTCGCTGGCGGAGTTCCGCGCCATGCGCGAGCCGCGCGGGGAGGCCCTGTCCCGGCTGGGCCTGGCCAAGTCTCTGGCCCGCCTGGGCCGCGACCGGGCCGAGACCGCCGCCGAACTCGCCGACCTGGCCACCACACTGGACCGCATCGGCCTCAAGCACGCCCGGGAGATGGTGGCCCGGGCGCACGAGGAACTGGGTCTGGCGGGAGCGAGCGGTACGGGTGCGGCGACGTACGCGGGCGCCGGCACTCCGGCCGACGGCGCCGACTCCCCCGCGGAGGTCGCACGGTGACCGCGCTGTCCTCCACGGCCCCGGCCGACGCCCCCGCCGCCCTGGACCGCTGCCGGTCGCTGGTGCGGCCCGCGCTGGCCGCGGCCGTGGCACGACTGCACCCCTGGGTCGGCGAGATGGCGGCCTACTCCCTGGGCTGGTGCGAGGTGGGCGGCACTCCGGCCGTCGGCCAAGGCGGCAAGGGCGTACGGCAGGCATTGGCCGTACTGGGGGCCGAGGCCGCCGGTGCGCCCGTGCGGGCCGGCGTGGCCGCCGCCGTCGCGGTGGAGCTGGTGCACGTCTTCTCCCTGCTGCACGACGACATCATGGACGGCGACGAAGCCCGGCGAGGCCGCCCGGCCGTGTGGAAGGCCTATGGCACCGGACCCGCCGTCCTCGCGGGTGACGCCCTCTTCGCCCTGGCCGTGGAGACGCTCGCCGAGGAACCGGGCGGCGCCCACGCGGTGCGGGCGCTGTCCGCCGCGCTGAGCGATCTGGTGCGCGGGCAGGCCGACGACCTGCTGTTCGCCGCGCGCCCCTGGACGGGCCCGGAGAGGGTCACGCCCGACGAGTACCGGGCCATGGCCGAGCACAAGACGGGGGCGCTGCTGGGCTGTTCCGCCGCCCTCGGTGCGGTCCTGGGCGGCGCCGACCCCGGGACGGCCGCCGCGCTGGACCGGGCGGGCCGGCACCTCGGGGTCGCCTTCCAGATCGTCGACGACGTCCTGGGCATCTGGGGCGATCCCGCCGTCACGGGCAAGCCCGTGCACGGTGATCTGCGGGAACGGAAGAAGACGCTGCCGGTGCTCGTGGCTCTCGGCACTCCCGCCGCCGGGCGGCTCGCGAGGCTCCTGGACACCGATCCACAGGCCGCCGCGGAGCTGATCGAGAGAGCAGGGGGACGGTCGGCGGCGCTGGACGAGGCGCGGCGGCATCTCGGCGTCGTGGAGTCGGCGCTCGCCGGGGTGCCGCTGCGCACGACGGCCGTCGACGAACTGCGGTCTCTGCTCGCCTTCCTCGTGAGCCGGGAACTCTGACGCCACCTCGGCCGCTGTCCGCGAGACCTGGCGGCGGTGGGAGGCGCCGGGCCTGAGTGCACGTACGCAGCCACCGTCGTCACACTCCCGAAATACTCCTGTTCCCTGCCCTCCAACAATGCGATCTATGGTGGAGAGCGTCGAAGTCCTTGGAAGTCCACCGCACGGCCGCTGTTGTCCGATGGTGTCTCGCCCTCGTACGGACAGGAGCCCCGTGTCGCATCGTGCAGTTGTCGTTCCTCCGCCCTGGCTCGGGCACGCGTTGCGCGCCCAGCGGGGGCCGGTTCCGTGGAGTGCGGTGGTTCGTGGGGCGCTGGCGGCGGGACCGCTGCTGGCGGCCGCCCTGGCCGTCGGTCGGGCCTCGCTCGGGGTCGTCGCCGCGATCGCGGCCATGCTGGCCGGGATCAACGACCGGCCCGGGAGCCGGCGTTCCGCGGTGACACGGCTCGGGGTACCGGCGGTCGTCGGCGCGGCCGGGCTCGCCGTGGGAACGTACGCCGGTCAGTCGCTGGGAGCCGTCGCGCTCAGCCTCGTCCTGCTGGTGCTCGGGACACTGGCGGGATGTGTCAGTGCCGTAGGGCCCGTGGCGTCCTCGGCGGCGACGCAGTTGCTCGTCGCGGCGGCCGTGGGCGCCGGGATGCCGCTGCCCGAATCCGGCTGGCAGCGGGGACTCGTCTATCTCGCCGGGGCCGGCTGGCTGCTTCTGCTGCGCCTGGCGCTGCCCACGCCCGGCGCGCTCGCCGGTGACTTCCGGTTCGACGGCGAGCGGGCGGCCGTGGCCCGGGTGTACGACACGATCGCCGACCTCCTCGACGCCGTCGGGGGCGGGGACGCCGTGGCCCGGCGCACCGCGCTGACCGCCGCGCTCGACCAGGCCCAGGACGCCCTCGCGGGGCCCCGGCTGCGACGGTACGCCGCGTCCGCCGCGGAACGCAGACTGCACGCGCAGTACGCCGCGGCCCTGCCGCTCGCCGAGGCCGCCACCGCGCTGGCCTGGTCCGCGGAAGCCGTCGACGGCCGGGCCCCCGAGGCGCTGCGGAGGCTCGCCGCCGCCGTGCGCGGGGCCACGCACACCGGTCCGCTGCCCGCGCCCCACCGTTCCGCGCCCGCGCTGCGCGCTCTCGACGACGCGCTGCTGGCCGCCGCCCAGGCCTTCGACCGGGGCGACGGGGGCGTTGCGCACACGCGCGGGGCCGGGCCCGCCGGTGCCTTCCGCACGGCCTTCGGTGTCGGCGGGCGCGAGTACGGCTTCCGGGTGGGGCTGTCCTTCGGGGCGGGCGCGGCCGTCGCGCAGTGGCTGCACCACGCGCAGTGGTACGGGGCGCACACCCACTGGTACTGGCTGCCCGTGACCGCGGTGTTCCTGGTCAAGCCCGATCTCGGGCCGCTGGTCTCGCGGGTGCTGTGCCGTGCCGCGGGGACGGTGGTGGGCGCTCTCGTCTTCGCCGCTCTTGCCGTCGTGCTGCCCGGACCGGCGGGGCTCGTCGCGGTGGTGACCGTGTGCGGGGCGCTGCTCCCCGTCGCCACACGGCACTTCGCCGCGCTGACCGCGGTCGTGACCGTGCTGGTGCTGGCGCTGGTCATGGCGGGCGGCGAACCGCAGGCCTCCACGGGCCGGATCGGCGAGACCCTGCTGGCCTGTGTGATCGTCCTGGTCGTGGGGCATCTGCCGGTGCCGCTGCCCGGGGATCGCGGCGGAAACGTCCGGGCCCGCCTCACGACGGCGGCCGAGGCCGCGCAGAGGTACCTCGCGCACGTGCTGAGCGGCGCCGACGACCGCGCCCGGCGCTGGGGCCTGCGCCGCGAGGCGTACCGCACGCTCGCCGAGGCCAAGGCCACCGTCGCGCTGACCGCCGCCGAACTGCCCGCCCTCGCCCGGCACGCCGACGGCGCGGAGGAGGCCGTCGCCCTGCTGGAGCGGCTGGTCGACACCGTCACCGCGTGCGCCGTGCACCTCGACGACACCGGCGGACTGACTCCGCGGCACACCCGTCAGATCGACGCCGTACTGGAACGGCTCGCGGTCCACCAGGAGAAGGCCGGCCTCGCGCTTCCCCCGTTCGTCCTCCCGGTCCCGCTTGCCGAGCGGGCGGTCACCGCCGGTTAGGCCCCGGCGACAGGCCGGCGGGGCGGCAGGCCGGACCGGCGCCTGGTCGGCAGGGCGCCAGGCCGGCCGGACTGTGACGCGCCGAGCCACGCCGAGACGTGTTTCCTCCCCGCTTCGCGGGCACTCGGGCGGGTGAGTGGGGAGGTGCTGCCATGAGCGCCGGAGAGAAGGCCAAGGCCAAGGCCGAACAGGTCGCCGGAAAGACCGTGCGAACCGTGGCCCACGCGATGCACAAGGAAACCCTCGCGGCCAAGGGTGCCGCCCTGGAGACGCGCGGCAAGATGCGCGGGGCGAAGGAGAAGGCCAAGGACACCTTCAAGCACTGACGACCGGCGTGCCCGTCGCGCAGGTGCAGCCCATCGCGTGGCGGGGGGGGGGGGGGGGGGGGGGCCTCCCCTTCTCCCGGTGTAGGGGTGGGTCTTCCCCACTCCCCTCCTACCCCC
>NZ_JBVJGZ010000011.1:71823-245987 GCF_055587025.1 Streptomyces sp. NPDC048600
AAAAAGGGAAAGAAACAAAAGAAAACAAAAAGAAAACCACCCCCCCCCCCCCCCCCCCCCCCCCCCCCCCCCCCCCCCCCCCCCCCCCCCCCCCCCCGCTGCCCGCACACCGGCCTCGTAGCCGCCGCACGGTCGGTCCTGGAACTCTTCGAGCTGTTCATGCCCGGCCGCCGCACGCCCGGACCCGGCCCGGCAGCCGAGCGGGGAGCAGCACATCATTTCGGCCAGGGCGGCGGCGCCAGTAGTTGCCACTCAAATCGAACACATGACGCGGCACTACTCCCCTGCGCCTCCGGCGAAGCCACCTCGCAGCTCCTCCCGTCAGGGCGTTGCCGGCCGAGCCCGCTTGAGTGCCTGCCACTCATGTGACCGGGTGGCCACGGTGATGTGCTGGCCACAGCCGGCCGGACCACCTCGCCGCACACCTCACCCACTGCCCGACACCGACGCACCCCTCGGAGTCACCGCCCGGCCGTTCAGGCCCGAGGGCACCCACCCGCGTACCCGCACGTCCGCGCCGCAAGGCGTTCCCGGCACCCGTACCCGGCACACGAAGGACACGAAGGAGTCGGCTTGATGAGGACCTCGGACCCGTATCCAGGCGGGCTCGGCGGCCACTTGTCGTTCCCGTTCCCGGCCGAGCGCGCGAAGGGCACGCGATGACGGACCTGTGGCTGCTGCCCGAGGACACGGCGGGCGCCTTCGTCGAGCGCATGGGCGAGGACCGGCTGCTGGGAGAGCAGGAACGGGCCCGCATGGCAAGGATGTTGATGCCGCGTCGGCGTCGGCAGTTCCTCGCCGGACGGCTGCTGTGCCGGCACGCGCTGAGTGCGCGTACCGGTCATCCCGTGGACGGCTGGGAGTTCCCCGTCGACGAGTTCGGGCGGCCCGAGCCCAGTCCCGGCTGGTACGGGGTGCGGTTCAATCTCTCGCACACCGACGGCCTCGTCGTCTGCGTCGTGACCGACGGCGCCGCCTGCGGCGTGGACGTGGAAGGCCCCCTGTCGCAGGAGTCGGCCGCCCATGTCTCCCGGTTCTTCTCGCCCTCCGAGCGAGCTGAACTGGCCGCCCTGCCCGACGCCGAACGTGCCCGGCGCACCACCGAGTTGTGGGCGCTCAAGGAGGCGTACCTCAAGGGCCTGGGCATCGGCGGGCGGCGCGACTTCGACGGGTTCTCCTTCGCCCCGCGCAACGCCGCCCGCGTCACCGTCCACGACCCGCGGCAGCCGCGCGACAGCGGGCCCGGCTGGTGGTTCGAGCTGCTGCGCACCGCTTCTGGACACACACTCGCCCTCGCCGTCGAGGGCAGCCGGGCCGACGCCGTGCGCCTGGTGGACCTGACCGATCCGACCAGCCTGGACGAGCACTTCGCCGTATCGGGCGTCTGACCCCTACTGGAGTCCTCCCGTGAACCCCATGAACCGAAATCTGGACCTGACCGTCGCGCTGTTCCCCGGGCAGGGCGCCTACCGTGCCGGGGCCCTCGCGGGCCTGTGGGAGCGTGGCACGAGCGCTGTGCGGGACACCTTCGAGGTGGTGGACGAGGTCGCCAAGGAGCGCCTCGGCAAGGAGGTGTCCTCGGTCCTCTTCCAGCCCTCACCGCCCAGCCCCGCCACCCTCCTCCAGCAGGCCCCGGACACCCTTCAGCTGGCGATCTTCGCCACCTCGGTGGCCACCCACCGGCTGCTGACCGGGAACGGGGTGCGCCCCTCGCTCCACATGGGGCACAGTCTGGGCGAAGTCGCCGCGCTGGCCTGCGCGGGCGCCTACGACCTGGCCGACTCCACCGCCGTGCTGTGCGAGCGGATCTCCGTCGTACGCGCCCACGACCGCCGGGGCGGCTCGATGCTCGCGCTGCGATGCGGTCAGGAGCGGGCCGAACGGCTCGTGGCCCTGATCGACCACGCGAACCTGGTGGTGGCCGTCGACAACGCCCTCTACCAGACGGTCCTGTCCGGCCCCGCCGACGCCATCCACACCGCCGAGGCGATCGCCCGGCATCTCGGCATCACCACCGTCCCCCTGCGCTCCCCGCACCCCTTCCACAACCCGCTGCTGGCCGGTGCCCGGCGCGAACTCGCCACCCGTATCGCCTCGTTCGAGCGCCACGAGCTCACCGTGCCGGTCTACTCGCCGATCCTCGGCCGCTTCTACCGGGACGGCGACGACCTCGCCGAGCTGCTCGCGCTGCACCTGGTCTCCCCGATCGCCTTCCGTACGTCCCTCACCGCGCTGCACGCGGCCGGCGCACGGACCTTCGTCGAGATGGGCGCCGGACGGGTGCTGACGAGCCTGGCCGAGGCGGCGCTGCCGGGTACGCACACGGTGGCACCGCTGGCGGGGCACGACGACGAGGCCGGGCTCGCGGCGGCCGCGCAGGCGCTGCTCGATCCGCTGGGCGCGCCCGCGGCCGTCCGGTCGGTCGCGGCCCCCGCGGTGGTGAGGGAGCCGGTCGCGGTCTCCGCGGTGGTGAGGGAGCCGGTCACCGCGGCCGCTCCGGTCACCGCGGACCCGGTTGCGGAGCCCGCCGCCCGGCCCGTCCAGGCCGCACCCGGCACGGCGTCGGAGGCCGTCGACGTCGACCGCGACCAACTCGCCGGTCAGGTGCGGACGTTGTACGCCGAGGCGATGGAGTACCCGCACGAGGTCTTCACCGACGACGTCCTGCTGGAGGCCGACCTCGGCGTCGACTCCGTGAAGCAGACCGAGCTGCTGAGCCGGCTCGGCGACCGCTTCGGCCTCGGCGCCCCGCCGAGCGGACTGCGCGTGGCGGACTACGACACCTTCGGCAAGGTCGTCGACTTCGTGGCCGCCGGTGTCGCGGGCGGCGGCTTCGCCGAGGGCGAGGTCACCCGATGATGAGCGGCCGTGAGCTCGAACCCCATCACGAGAGCGCCCGTCCGCCCGTGCCGCACGACGAGTTCACCGGGCGCATCGCCCTGGTGACCGGCGGCGCCGGAAGCGTCGGCCGGGTCATCGTGGAACGCCTCGCCCGGCAGGGCGCCACCGTGCTCCTCAACTGCTTCCACTCCTACGACGCCGCCAAGGGCCTCGCCCGCACCCTCACCGGGCAGGGCCTGGACGTCAGGGTCGTCAGGGCCTCCGTCGCCAAGCCGGAGCAGGTCGAGCGGATGTTCGCCGAGATCGGCGAGGAGCACGGCCGCCTGGACATCCTGGTCAACAACGCCGCGGCCGGCTCCTTCGTACCGTTCGAGGAGATCACCGAGGAACTGCTCGACCGGACGTACGCCACCAACGTCAAGGGCCCGCTCTGGTGCGCCCGTTACGCCCGCCCCCTGCTCGCGCGGGCCACCCGCCGGGGCGGCGCCATCGTCAACCTCTCTTCCCTGGGGTCGGTCACCGCCCCGGCCAACTACCTGCCGGTCGGCATCTCCAAGGCGGCGCTGGAGTCGCTGACCCGCTACCTCGCCGCCGAGCTCGCCGAGGAGGGCATCCGGGTCAACGCGGCGTCCTGCGGGCTGATCGACAACCCCGTCGGCCAGATGTTCCCGGCCTTCGAGGACGTCAGCGCCAACACCGTTGCGGCCACACCGCTGGCCCGCCTCGGCAGCCCCGAGGACCTCGCCGAGGTCGTGGTCTTCCTGGCCTCGGAGCGCTCCGGCTGGGTCACCGGGCAGACGCTGCTGGCGGACGGCGGCCTCACGCTGCTGCGGTCGGCGATGTCGCCGAGCCCGTCTCCTGTACGGCAGGCGTCCGCGGAGGAGACGTCTGCCGAGGGGCTGGCTGCGGAGCAGACCGGGCCGGAGACGGCAGCCGTACGGGCGACCGCGCCGAGGTCACCGGCCGCGGGGACGGAGATCGCGGAGACCGGCGCGACGACGCCGGTCGTCGTGACGGCCGACGAGGCACCGGAGCCCCGGGCCGCGGCCGACACGACGGCCGGGACCGGGACCGGGGCGACGGCCGAAGAGGCGGCCGGGACGCGGGCCGGAACGACGGCCGAAGAGGCGGCCGGGACGACGGCCGACGAGGACGACCCCATCGCCGTCGTCGGCATGGGCCTGGCCGTCCCCGGCGCCTCCTCCCCCGACGAGTTCTGGCGACTGCTGCTGGAGGGCCGCGAACTCTTCGTCGAGGCGCCCGCCGACCGCTGGGACATCGCACGCTTCCACGACGAGGACCGCGGCGCGCCGGACAAGACCTACCAGCGCCGCTCCGGCTTCATCACGTCCTTCGAGCCGCACGAGCGGCTGCGCGCCGAGGGCCGGGCCACCGCCGGCCTGGACCACACCACCCTGTGGCTGCGGCACAGCCTCCACCAGGCGCTGGAGGGCGTGCACCGCGCCCCTGACGCCCGCTTCTCCTTCTGTGTCGGCTACACGCCTGACGGCAGCCAGCACCTCGAAGAGGCCTTCGTGCTGCGGTCCGCGCTGGACACCCTGGCCGAGGACGGCGACGACGCGGTCGAAGGGCCGATCGGGCAGGCGCTGCGCGGCCGCTTCCACCGCGGCGACGACCCGACGGCCGGGTATCTCCCCCACCGGATCGGGGAGGACGCCATGGCCGGCATCCTGCCCGACGGCACCCGGCTGCACATGGTCGACACCGCCTGCTCCTCCTCGCTCTACGCGATGGACATCGGCGTGCGTGACCTGCTGTCCGGGCAGAGCGACATCGCCGTGTGCGGTGGTTCGTTCGCCCTCGCGCCGAGCGGTTCGGTGCTGTTCGCCAAGCTCAACGGGCTGTCCGCGGGCGGCGCCGTGCGCGCTCTGGACGCCGGGGCGGACGGTGCGCTGTTCTCCGACGGCGCCGGTCTCGTCGTCCTCAAACGGCTGTCCCGGGCCCGTGCGGACGGCGACCGCGTCCTCGGGCTAGTGTCGGCGATCGGGCTGTCCGCGGACGGACGGGGCAAGGCGATCTACGCTCCGGCACCCGCGGGGCAGGAACTCGCCGTGGAACGCGCCCTGGAACGCGGCGGGCTCGACGCGTCGGACGTGGACTGGATCATCGCCCACGCCACCGGTACGCCGGCCGGTGACGAGGCCGAGTTCACCGGCCTGCACGCCCGCTACGCCGGTGACCGGCCGATGTACGTCACCTCGAACAAGTCCCTGGTGGGACACAGCGGTTGGGCGGCAGGGGTGGTCTCCGTGATCCACGCGCTGCTCGCGCTGCGGCACGGCACGATCCCCGCCCAGTACCGCTTCGAGCGGCTGCCCGAGGCGCTCACCGCGCTGTCGGGGGCGCTGAGGGTGCCGCAGGAACCGGTCGCCTGGCCGGCCCGGGCGGACCGTACCCGCCGGGTGGCCGTCTCGGGCTTCGGGTTCGGCGGCACCAACGCCCATCTGATCCTCAGCGAGGACCACCCCTCGGCCGCCCGGTCCGGCAGCCCGATCACGCTGCCCGCCCCCGTCGAGGACGAGCTGGTCGTGGTCGGCTGGTCGTCCCGGCTGCCCGGCGACCCGGACGCGGCGGCGGTCGCCGCCTGGGCCGCGGGTGAAGGGCCCGCTCCCGAGGCGTCGTTCGGGACCGTCTACCCCGTGCCGCCGTTCCAGGAACTGCGGATGCCTCCCCCGACGGCCCGCACCACGGACCGCTCGCAGCTGATGCTGGTCCGCTGTGTGCAGCAACTCGACGAACAGGTGCGGGACTTCTGCCTGAACCGGCGGACGAACGCCGGAGTCGTCGTCGGACACACCGGCGCCACCCGCAACGCGCTGCTGTACAAGACCCGCGCCTATCTCGACGAGATCGCCCACGCGGTGGCGGGATCCGAGGAACCCGGCGTGACCGCGAAGTTCCTCCAGCGTCTGGAGGAACGGGCCACCGGTCTGATCGCCGCGCCCACCGAGGACTCGTTCCCGGGCGAGATGCCCAATGTGATCGCCGCCCGGCTGTGCAACTACTTCGACCTGCGCGGTCTGAGTCTCACCGTGGACGCGGGCGAGGCCTCGCTGCTGGAGGCCTTCGACGTGGCCGGGCTGTACCTCGGCTTCCAGGAGATCGATGTGGCGCTGGTCGCCGGTGTCAACGGCGCGGCGCTGCCCGGCTGGAACGACGCCGACGGTCGCCCCGCCGCCGAGGGCGCGTTCCTGTTCGTGGTGACGCGCCGCTCACTCGCCGAAGAGGCCGGACTGCCCGTACTGGCCGTCATGGAAAGGAGCGCGGCCGCATGAGCGCCACCCGGCAGAGCACGACCCTTCTGGGCGCCGAGGGCGCCCGCGAGCTGATCGCCTTCCTGACCGGGGCGGACAGCGCGGCCGCCACGGCGGTCCTTGAACGTCCGGTGCGCCGGGGCGGCCCCGTGCAGAGGCTCACCCTGCGCCGCCCGGGCCCGCCCGCGGTCGCCGCGGAAACCACAGAAACCGCGGCACCCGCGGAGTCCGCCAGGTCCGCCGAGTGCGCAGAGTCCGCCCCGGCCACGCCGCACCTCCTGGACCGTCATGTCCTGCGGCTGGCCCCGGCGCCCGCCCCCGGCCTCACCCACCCGGCACCGGACCTGTTCCCGGCCGGCACCGCCCTCCTGACGAACACCGGCCACCACGTCGCCGGAGTGGAGACGCTTACCCTCGACGCGACGCTCGAGGACGTCGTCGCACGGACCCGGCCCCGCCACATCCGCGTCCTGGTCGATCTGCACGCCGAGCCGGCGGCCCCCTCCGAGGCCCTGCTCGACCTGCACGACGCGATGTTCCGCACGGCGAAGGCATGCGTCGAGCGCGCGGAGCGCCCCGAGTCGTTCTCCGTGCTCGTGCTCGGCGGCGTCGACGACGCACGCGTCCCGCACGCGTGCGCGGGCCTGTTCACCGGCTTCGCCAAGAGCTTGGCGCTGGAGTGGCCGGACACCTCGGTCCTGGCGGTCGTGCACGAGACACGCGACCTGGTCACGGCCGAGCCGGACGCGGCCCGCGAGCACGCGACACCGCAGTTGCTGCCGGTCGTCTACCACGTGGGCGGCACCCGGCTGCTGTGGCAGGCCGTCACCGAACCCGGCGAGCGTGTCGAGGCGGGGAGGGGTTCCCGCGATCGGGTGGTGGTCGCGGCCGGCGGCGCCCGCGGCATCGGCGCCGAGCTGCTGCTCGCCCTGGCCCGCCGCGACCGGCCCCGGCTGCACCTGATCGGTTCGACCGACCTGGACAGCGACCGGGCCGACGAGCGGCTGAAGCGCAAGGACTTCATCCGGGCCCGCACCACGGGCCCGGAGCGGCTCACCGTGCGCGAGGCCAACATGGCCTACGACCGGCTGGGTTCCGCCCGCGAGGTCCGCGCCACGATCGCCGCGCTGCGCGAACTGTGCGGCGCAGACCGGGTCACGTACCACCGCTGCGATCTGCGTGACGCGGAGGACGTGCGGACCACCGTACGGCGGATCACGGACGTGGAGAGCGGGGTCGACCTGCTGCTCAACATCGCCGGAACGAACCGGGCCGCCTCGGTCGAGCAGAAGCAGCTGAGGGACTTCCACACCGTCCGCGATCTGAAGGTCCGTTCCTACGCCCACCTCAAGGCGGCCTTCGGCGACCGGCAGCCGCGCCTGTGGTGCAACTTCGGTTCTTTCGTCGGCTTCACGGGCCAGACCGGCGAGACCGACTACGGCGCCGCGAACGACTACTTCAACACCGCCGCCCTGCACCATTCCGCGCACGGGACACGGGAGTTCACGCTCGGCTGGACGCTGTGGCGCGATGTCGGCCTGGGCGCCACGCCGCTGATGCGGACCTTCCTCGCCAAGAGCGCCCAGTTCACGGCGATGCCCACGGCCGAGGGCGTCGACCACTTCCTGCACGAGCTGGACCAGGCGGACCACGGACGGCACACGCCGGTGACGGTGTTCTTCGGCGACGCCGAACGCGCCGCCATCGAAGCGGCCGCACCGGGCTATCTGGACTTCTGCCGCAACCGGCCCGCCTCGCGGGCGAGCTCACCGGTCCCCACCACCCCCGCACTGCCCGAGTTCTACGTCGACGACGTCGTGGACCGCGCCCCCGGCCGGCTCACCGTCGTACGCCGCTTCGGCCTGGACCGCGACGCCTATCTGAACGAGCACGTCGTGAACGGTCACCCCACGCTGCCCGGCACGTTCGTCCCCGAACTCGCCGCCGAGGCCGCCATGCACCTGGTGCCCGGCCGCGTTCCGGTGGTCGTGGAGGACGTACGCCTGGAGTCGTTCCTGCGGGTCTACAAGGCCGACCGTGACGAGACCAAGAAGATCACCGCGCGGCTGCTGTCCGACGGGCCGCGGGAATCGGTCGTCGCCGTCGAGGTGACCGGCGACGTCGTGGCGCCGGACGGGCGGGTGCTGGTGAAGGACCGCAGGCACTTCAGCGCACGCGTCCGCCTGCGCGACGAACACGTGGCCGCGCCGCAGTGGCAGCACTGGGACGACAACGGGGCAGAGCCCCTGTCCGATCCCTACCACGTACCCAACCCCGCCGTCCTCCTCAGCGGTGTCTTCGTCTCGACGGCCGGCACCCGCACCCATCCGTCCGGCCGGCGCGCCCACTACGCGCCCGACCGGCCCGGCATCGACCGCTGGTTCTCGGGACTGGTCGTGCCGTCCGTGCTGCTGGACGGTCTGGCCCGCGTGTGTGTCCTGGACCGGACCGAACTCCCGGGGCACGGCGGCGACTGGACCCCGCTCGCCGTCCCGCGCACGATCCGCCGTATCGACCTGTACGGCGGCCACACCGACGCCTCGCTCGCCGCCGCCGGGACCCACGTGGAGCTGTACTCGCTGCCCGCGCGCCTGGACCTGGAGAGCGGCGCGGCGAACCGGGCGGTGGCGGTCGGCGCGGCCGGTGACGTGGTGCTCCAGATCAAGGACATGACCGGTGTGGTGCTCGGCCACATCAACCAGACCACCGGCGCCTACCGCGAGCGTCCGCGTGGCGCCGACCTCGCCCGACGGGCGTCGGCACAGGCCCAGGAGGCGACATCGTGACGCGTCAGAGCACACCGAGGGGCAGTGACACGGACACCGCCCCGCGCTGCCCCGTGACCGGAGCCCTGGCGGGCGAGGCACCGCCGCCGGAGCCCGACGGACCGACCGGACTCCCCCTGGCCTGGCCGCTGGTCGGCTCCACGATCCTCTACGCCGCCGACCCGCCGGGCTTCGCCGTACGCGCCCAGCACGCCCACGGCACCGTGGTGAAGCTGCCGATGGTCCCGCACAACCCCACCGTGCAGGTGACCGACCCGGCGGCCGTCCGGCAGATCCTCCAGGGCAACGCGGACAACTACTGCCGTGGCGCCTACTACGAGGCCTTCCGCCTGTTCATGGGCCAGGGCCTGCTGACGCTCGACGACGCCGACTGGCGCGAGCACCGCAAGGTCGTCAACCCGGCCTTCACACCCGGCGCGATCGCCGCGCGCTCCGACGAAACCGACGCCGCCCTGCTGGAGTTGACCGCCCGCTGGACCGAACACGCACGCATGGGAAGCCCGTTCGACCTGTACGCGGAGTCGATGAGGCTCACCTGCCGGGTCATCGGTCACGCCCTGGTGGGCCGTGATCTCTCGCGGGACGGCGGTGAGTTCGCCGACGCGCTGAGCGTCGCGCTGGAGGCTGTCTTCAAGGAGGTCGGCTCCCTGGAGAAGCTGGCCCCCTCATTCGTCCCCACCCCTTACCGGCGCCGCGTGCGCCGGGCCCGGCGCACCCTCGAACGGGTCATCGCCCAGGCCGGCCGCGACGCCGACGAGGGCTCGGGCGGCGAGGTCGCCGCCCTGATCCGGGACTCCGACCTGCCCGAGGACGCGTTCTGGTCCGACCTGGTGACCCTGATGCTCGCCGGAGTGGAGACCACCGCCCTCGCCCTGGCGTGGACGCTGTACGAGACCGCCCGCCATCCGGAGGTCCGCGACCGGCTGGAGGCGGAGACGGACCAGGTGTGCGGAGTGCGCCCGCCCACGTCCGCCGATCTCGACTCGCTGCCGTACACGGGCCGGGTCGTCGACGAGGCACTGCGGCTGCATCCGCCGGTGTGGCAGTTCCCCCGGCAGACGATCGGCGACGACGTCCTCGCGGGCCGGCGCGTCCCCGCGGGTACGCCGGTCCTGATCTCCGTGTACGCCGCCCACCGCAACCCCGGGCAGTGGCCCGACCCGGACTCCTTCGACCCGGACCGCTTCACGGCCGAGGCCTCCGCCGGACGCGACCGGAACGCCTACGTGCCCTTCGGCGGCGGGCGCCGCCAGTGCATCGGCAAGAGGATGGGGCTCGGACTCCTGCGTCAGGCGGTGGCCACGGTGCACGGCCGCTTCCGGCTCACCCTGGTCGACGAGACGCCCCGCAACGGCGCGTTCATCACCCTCTTCCCCAAGAACGGCATCCGGGTGACGGCAGAGGAGCGCCGCC
Organism: Streptomyces sp. NPDC048600; assembly: GCF_055587025.1. Classification (NCBI taxonomy): domain Bacteria; kingdom Bacillati; phylum Actinomycetota; class Actinomycetes; order Kitasatosporales; family Streptomycetaceae; genus Streptomyces; species Streptomyces sp. NPDC048600. Next base: position 82,139 of record NZ_JBVJGZ010000011.1, read on the forward strand.
GATGACCTCGACCGCCCTGCGCGGGAGCGCCGACCGGGACTGGCCGGCGCTGCGGCCGCATCTGTCCGCCTTCGACCCCGAGGCCTTCGTCCGCCCGGTGGGCCGGTTCGTCTGGGAGCCTGTCGAGGCCCCGCGTCCGGCAGCCGCGCCGGCACCGTTGGCCGGGCGCAGGCTGCTGCTGGTGGGCGAGGTGCGGGACCTGGTAGACGCGGTCGGCGCCGCCCTCGAGCGGCGCGGCGCCCGCGTCGTGACCCACACGCCCGGGAGCCTCCCGAGCGCCGACGGCTGGGACGGCATCGTCGATCTCAACGTGGTCGGCCGGGCCTACGAGCTGGGCGACACGTCGTGGCGCCGGGCGCTCGCCGGCACGACCGAGGCCGTACGCGGCGCCTACGCGCACTGGGCCGCCGAACACCGCTACGGCCATCACGTCTATGTGGCCGTCACCCATCTCGGCGGGCTCGGCGGCCACGGCGACGGACCGGTGCCGCAGCCGCTCAGCGGCATCTGGGCGGGTCTGGCCAAATGCCTGCCCCGCGAACTGCCCGCCGCCGGGCTCGTCGTGGTCGACGTCGACCGTGCCGAGCCCGAGGTGATCGCCGAGGCGGTCGCCCAGGAGTACGTACGCCCGGAGGACTTCGAGGTCTGCTACCGCGCGGGGCGGCGCCATGTGCTCGCCGGGCGCCCCGCCCCGACCCCGCCGCCCGGCGGGGCGACGGCGCCGCGGCCGGGCGACACGGTCCTCGTCACGGGTGGCGCCCGGGGCGTCGGCTTCGCGGCGGCCCGGGCCTTCGCCGAGACGTTCGGCTGCCGGGTCGTGGTCACCGGCCGGGGTGAGCGCCCACGGCCGGAGGGAGAACTGCTCCTGGACGAGGAGGAGTTCGCCCGCTGGCGTCGCGAGCGGCTCGCCACCGCCCGGACACCCGCCGCGCTGGCCGGCGTACGCCGGGAGGTGCGCCGCGCCGAGGACGACCGTGCCGTGCACCGCAACCTCGCGGGCGCGGCGGCCGACGGGCTGCGCGTCGACTATCTGCGCTGCGACTGCACCGACCCCGACCAGGTCGAGCGTGTCTTCGCCGCGCTGGGCGAGGGGCCGACCCACATCGTGCACAACGCCGGCATCGACGAACCGGCCCGCTTCGACCGGAAGTCGGCCGACGACGTCGTCCGCACCGTCGACGTGAAGGTCACCGGCTTCGCCAATCTGGTCACGGCCGTCCTCGCACGGCCCGAACGCCGGTCTCGGCTGCGGCTGTTGAGCAACGTCGGTTCGCTGGCCGGCCGTATGGGCGGCATGGTGGGGCAGGTCGACTACGCGGCGGGCAACGAGGCGCTGGCCCGGCTCGGCTTCTGGGCCCGGGACGACCTCGGGCTGCCCGTGCAGACCCTGTGCTGGCCGACCTGGGAACGGCTCGGCGTCATCGCCAACTACGCGGCCGCCGTGCGCTATGTCTCCACCCTCGACCCCGCCGAGGGCGCCCGGCTGTGGGCCGCCGAACTCGCCTCCGGACACACCGGCGAGGCCGTCTTCCTCGGCCGGATCGGCGCCGTCCTCTCCCCCGGCCAGCTCCGCGGCTTCGGCACCCTCACCGGCCACCCCGACCTGCCGCGCCTGCACGCGCTGGACCACTACCTGGGCAGGGTCGAGCGGTACGAGATCTTCCGCACGCTGCGCACCTCGCTGTCGCTCGAAGCGCGCCGGCATCCGTGTCTGTCCGAGTTCCGGGTCGGCGGGGACCTCGCCGTCCCCGTCAGCGTCGTCCTCGAACACGCGGTGGCCGCGGGCGACTGGGTGGTGCCCGAAGGCTGGCCCCTCCTCCACCTGCGGGAGCTGCGCTCCCTGCGAGTCCACCTCCCGCGGCTGCGGTTCACCCACGACGTGCTCGCCCTGCACCGCGAGGCGCGAGGGGTCCGGCGTGACGGCGACTGGTGCGTGGACGTCTCCGTCCGCGACGACACGGGCGAGGACGTCGCGTCGCTGACCCTGGTCTACGGCGAGCAGCCGCTCGACGGCCTCCCGGACGCCGCCTCCACGAGCCGCGCACCGCGCACGGTCCGACGACACGACGGCCATCTCGCCTGGGAGGGCGTGCTCTTCCCGGACACCCCCGACCTCCTCGACGGCGAGGGCACGGTCCCCGCCGTCTACCCGGCCGACCTCTGGACGGTCCCCTTCCCGCCGTTCCCCACCATCGACCCCGCAGCCGTCGAGGCACTCGTCCGCGCGGCCGACCAGCACTCCCCCAGGACCACCCCGGGCACCCTGACCGCCCACCGCCTCACCGCGACACCCGGCGCCCAGCGCGTCGAGCACCTCGGCTACGACGACGAGTCGGGCAGCTGGACGGGCACCCGCGACAACGTCCCGGTCCTTCTGGCGGAGGGCGTGGCGATCTCGGACTGACTCCCCCACCACCTCACCCATCGACGGACAGGCCCGGGCCACGCCCGGGCCTGTCCGCACGCAAACCTCAGCTGTTCCGGAAGCCGCGCGCCGCGGCCACGAGGCGACGCCCCGGAGTACCTGGACCGGAGGACTGGAGGAGCTGGTGGCCGCCGGGGAGATCGGTCCGGTTCGGCCGGGCTTCGAGCCGTTCTGAACGCCTGGCGGCCGCGGGCGTTGTTTGCCGGAGAATTCCGGACCGGGGCCAAAGGGGCGCGCGGCAGGGAAGACTGGCGGCGTGTCAGATTTACGAACGGCCGTGGACCGCACGCTGGAGCGTTGTGAGGCGGCGTGGACGCCGGACGTCGAACGGTGGTCGGCGCGCGCCGGAGAGGACCCGGAGAGCTGGCTTCCGTCGGCGGCCGGACTGCTGCGCGCCTCCTGGAACGAGGGCGGCCGTGACTGCGCGGTCGCGGCACTGGCGGTCATGGAGTACGCCCTCGACGTAGGGGCGCGGCAGGACGAGCGGCGGCCTCGCTGGGTGCTGCATCTGTGGCTGGCCGAGCGCACGCTGGCGTTGCGCTTCGATGACCACCGACTGTCGGACGACGTCCACCACCATCTCGCCGCCCAGACCCAGGGCCGGCCGGCGGACGATCCGGTGGCCGTCGCGGCGAGATATCCGGAGGAGCCCTCGCCGCGCCACTTCGAGCCGCCCCGGCCGTCGCATCCGCACGCCGAGCTGCTGGCCGAATCGCTGCCCGAGGACGACCTGGTCCGGCCCTGTCTGCTGACCAGGCTGACCCAGACCGCGATCTTCCGCCTGGAGTCCGGTGACAGGTCCGTGCTGGAGGACGCCGGGCGGTGGGCCGAGGCCGCGTTCGCCGGGATCTCGGCCGACCATGTGGAGGCCGGTGCCGTCAGCTGCACCGCGGTCCACGTGGCGCTGACACGCTTTCGCGACCGGCCGGCCGACGCGGCGGGCATCCGGCTGGCGCTGAGGGCCGGCCGCTCGGCGCTGCGGGCGGTCGAGCACGCCCGGCGCCACGGCACCCGCGTGGTAGACGACGAGGCCGCCTCGGCCCATCTCATGTTCTCCCTCGCCCTCACCGCGTCCCTGCCGCGCAACCCGGACGAGGAGGTGGTCCACGAGGCCATCGCGCAGCTGGAGGCGTACCGGGCCTGCGCGCCGCCCGACGACAACGGGATGTACGCCGGGAACATGCCCGCGCTGCTGGCCGCGCGGGCCGTCTTCACCGGGTCGGTCGACGACCTTCGGCGCTCGGACGAACTGTGGGCGGCGCTGCAGCGGGACCTGCCCCCGGAGCACCCCCTGCTGCCGCATGTCATCCAGAAGCGGGCGATGTGCGCCAAGATGGAACAGCTGGTCAAGCGGTCGCCGTTCAATTTCACGCGGCTTCTCAAGCTGGCGCTGCCGTTCCTGGGACCGCTGCTGAGCGGGGTGCAGTTGCCGCCCATGCAGATGTACGTACCGCCGGGGCGGCCCGGTGTGCGCTCCCCCGGTCCGGGCCCGGAGGACTTCGCCCCCTTCACCGGTGTCGCACGGCCCGCCACGGCGGACGCGCCGCCGAGTCGCGCCGGGCACGCCGCGGTCGCATGGCCGCCCGCGCCGCCCGAGGACACCGGGCCGTCGGAGCCCGCGTCGAAGGAGGACCTCGAAGGCCTGCCGCCGGACGTCGTCGCCGCGCGCGCCGCCCTGCTCGGCAACGGCGTCAGCGATCCGCGCCGACTGGCTCTCGCCGTGGACCAGTTGGAGGCCGTGCTCACCGGGCCGCTGTCCGACGGGCGGCGGGGCCACTTCGCCAGCGTCCTCGTGCAACTGATGGTCGCGCGGTTCACCTTCAGCGAGGACCCGGAACACCTGGAGCGGGCCGTACGCCGCGGCGACGAGCAACTGGCCCTGCTCTCACCCACCAGCGCGCGGTACGAGGAGCTGCTCTGCGCGGTCGAGACGCACCGGATCGCCCACGGGACACTGCACCAGGACATGCCGACGATCGCCCGCGCCTGCGACGGGCTGGCCTGGGCGGTACGGCGGTTCCCGGAGATGTCCGCGAGCTGGCTGGGCTGCGTCATCCCGTACGCGCACGCCCTGGCCCTGCTGTCCTGGATGCGCCGGGACGTGGCCGGGACCCAGGAGGCGGCACGGCTCACCGATCTCGCGGCGCGCGGTCTCGAAGCCCTGCCGGAGCGGCCGGAGTACTCGCCCGAGCTGGCCGAGCTGCGCGAGCTGCTCCGTCCCGCCCTGGCCACGGTCGCCGAGGGCGTCCGCCGTGCCCACGACGCCGTGACCTGGTACCGCTACGGCGACGAGGAACCCGTCTCGTGGGACCCGGCGGCCGACCGGGTGCTGCCGCCGCAGGCCCGGTTCGACAAAGCGCGCAACGCCCTCGGTGAGGCGGTGGAGCGCCACGACTGGGCCCTGGCGACGGACGCCGCCGAGGCCGCGCTCCAGGCGCTGCCGCTGATCGTGTCGCAGGCGCTGAACCGTGACGACCGCCAGGCCATGCTGCGCACCGCGCTGCTCGGCCGCCGCTATCCGGGACCGGCCGGCACCCGGCGCTCCACCGACCTCCCGGACCGGCTCGCCGGTACGAGCCTGGCCCGCACCGCGTGCGCCGTGGCGCTCGCCGCGGGCCGTACAGAGCAGGCCGCGGCGCTGCTGGAGCAGGGGCGGGCGGTGCTGATGGGGCAGGACATCCAGGTCCGCAGCGATGTCTCCGACCTGGCCGCCGTCCATCCCGGGACGGCGCGCGAGTTCACCGCCCTGGCCCACCGGCTGCGGGAGGCGGAGAAGCCGGTGGCGCCGGACGGCCTTGGCCCACAGCCGTCGGCCGGCGGCGAGGCCGCGCGGATCCGTGAGCAGCACGCGGTGGCCGAGGAGTGGCAGCGGCTGCTGGGGCGGATCCGGGGACTGAACGGGTTCGAGCACTTCCTGCTGCCGCCGAGCGCCGAGCAGATGCGGCACGAGGCGAAGGAGGGGCCGATCGTGCTGATCAACATCGACCGGCTGCGCTCCGATGCCCTCGTGGTCACGGCCGGGGGCATCGGCCTCGTCCCTCTCGACGTCACCGAGGGGCAGCTCGCGCACACCGCTCGGCGTTTCCTCGCGGCGGTCTCGGTGGGGGCCGGTGAATCGCCCGCCCGTCGCAAGGAGGCCGCCGAGACGACCTTCGCCACCCTCGAATGGCTGTGGGACGCGATCGCGGAACCGGTTCTCACGGCGGCGGGCCTGACGCGGCCGCTCCCCGAGGGCGTCCCGCGCGAGGCGGTGCCCAGGCTGTGGTGGTCGGCGTCCGGGCCGCTGGCTCATCTGCCGCTGCACGCCGCCGGTCATCACCGGGCGGCCGCGCCGGGCGCCGGGCGCTCGGTGCTGGACCGCGTCGCCTCCTCGTACACGCCGAGCATCAGGGCCCTGCGGCACGCCCGGCAGGCCGCGGCGCCGGGCGGGGGCGCCGGGCCCTTCCTGGCGGTTCGGCGGCCCACCGGTGCCGGCGGCCGGGACGGCGCGTCCGTGGCCGAGGTGGCGGCGATGGCCCGCACCCTGGGCGCGCTGCGTACCGTGCAGGGGCCGGACGCGACGGTCGAACGGGTTCTCGCGGAGCTGTCCTCCGCGGCCACCGTGCATTTCGCGTGTCACGGCCTCAGCGACGCCGAGGACCCCTCCAGGAGCCATCTGGAGCTGGCCGACGGGCCGCTCGGGGTGCTGGAAGTGGCCCGCAGGCATCTGCCGAACGCCCAGCTCGCCGTCCTGCTGGCCTGTCACACGACGCGCACGGACCGGCTCCCCGACGAGGCCGTCCATCTGACGTCGGCGTTCCAGACGGCCGGATATCCGCAGGTGGTGGGCGCGCTGTGGGAAGCGACGGATCTGGTGTCGGTGCGGCTGACGCGACGTCTGTACCGCTCTCTGCGCACGTACGGCACCGGACTCGACGTCACCGACACCGCGCGGGCCGTGCACGAGATCGTCCGTGCGCTGCGGACACGGCACTCCGACGCACCGCGCATCTGGGCGCCGTACGTCCACACCGGGCGCTGACGGACGACGAGCCGAACGAAAGGACGACGGTGTGAGCACATCGGACAACGCGGCCGTGGTCGACCCCGAGACGGCCGAGGCGGCGTGTCTGGCGCTGGGGCTGATGCTGGAGGAGTGGCGGCTGCCGCGGCAGCAGTGGGAGGTGGAGGTCGCCGACCTGCTCGACAGGCTGTCGGCGGCCGTCGCCGCCGGGGACGCGGCGGCGTTGGACACGCTGACCGTCGAGCTGGACGAGCTGTCGGACAGCCGGGTCGCCCGGATCGAGGGCCCCCAGGACCCGCCTCCGCAGGACGCCAAGGTGCCGTTGCCGGAGCCGTATCGCGAGCGAGTGGTCGCCCTCGTGCACGCGCTCGACCCGGACTCCCCGCCCGGCGGCCCGCTGCCCGCCCGGGCCGAGCGGAACTGACGGGCGACGCGATGCTGTCGCTGCTCGCCAATGTCGCGATCGGTCTGCTGACCAGCCTGGTCGGGCTCGGACTGGGCTCGTTGTGGGAGCGGGGACGCCACAGAAGGGCGCTGTACCGCAAGGCCGCCTTCTTCGGCACCCGGCCGGGCGAGCACTGCGTGATCGTCGTCGGCACCAAGCACGGGCAGCCGGGGACGACCCAGCAGCGGGATCTGCGGGCGGTCGTCGAACTGACCGTGCTGCTGAGCGAACTGGGCTGCCGGGTCAGCGTGGAGTCGGGCGACCTGCGCGGCAGCAACGGCGACCGGGCCGAGTTCTGCGTCGGCGGGCCGATCGGCGGATCCAATCCGCGGACCGGCGGCCATCTCACCGCCCATCTGCCCGGGTTGACGATCACACCGTTCAGCGAACGCCCCGACTCGGTGGCGATCGTGGTCGGCGGGGAGAGCTACTACTTCGATCGGGGGCATCAGGAGTACGCGGTGGTCGCCAAGTTCACCCCGCCGGAGTCGAGCCGGCCGGTGCTGCTGGTGTGCGGTCAGAGTTCGGTGGCGAACCAGGCGGCGGTCCACTTCCTGCGGCGCGAGTACGCGCGGGTGGCGACGTCGGTCACCTCGGTGGACCGCTACTGCCTGCTGGTGAAGGTCTCCCACATAGACGTCTACTCGTTCCACCGCTCGGAGCTGGAGAGGGACGTGTCGGTGGAGGCGTTCACGACGGCCGGCTGAGCGCCTGGACGATACGGAGCACCGGGTCCCGCGCCTGGACATGAAGGGAGCACCCGGCCCCCCGCGCCGGGTGATCCTGGTGCCCTCGGGCCGTAGGGCGGCCCGAGGGGGCGAGCGGAGGGGCCGAGGGGCCGCTCAGATCCCGGAGTACTTGAGGGCCGGGTCGAGCACCGTCAGCGTCTCGATGTACCGCCGGATCTTGCGGTTCGCCTTGATGCCGAAGGAGCCGAGGTTGCGTCCGACGCCGAGCAGGATCTCCCGGTGGTCGCCCCGGTTCCACATGTACATGTGCACCGCGGACTTCTGGATCTCGGCTCCCCGGCCGCCGAGCAACGCCATCACGGCGAAGTCGGGCAGATCCTCGGCCACGGTGTCGAAGACCGAGCCGCTGGGCTGCTCGAAGGTGGTGCCCGCGCCGGTGATGTTCTCGTTCCACCAGCTCACCCGCATCGCCTGGCGGAAGACGTCGGCCGCCTCCGCCATCGACAACTGGGTCCTTATCTCCACCGGTGACTTGGCCATGCGCTGTGCTCCCTGCTAGGTGTGTCCGCGCAGTTCGTCGTCCCTGCGCCGCTTGCTCTGATCGCTGTTCTTGTCGCGTGGGGGCAGGTAGCCCCTGCCCGGCCCGCCCTACTTGTCCTCGAAGACCTTCTCGCTGAACCGGTAGCGCTGACCGCTGTCGATCCAGTTCTTGCAGGCGGGGTTGCGGCACTCGTAGACGACCCACGAGCCCATCGGCTGTCGCTGTTCGCTCTTGACGCTCATGCGCTGCCGGCAGACCTGGCAGCTGCGGCCCTTGGCCATGTCTCTTCTCTCCTGGGGAGTCGGTGGTCTCAGAAACGGGACGGAGGCAGGGGAATGAAGGGAAGGAGTTCCTCGGCGACCCAGTGGACGGGGGTCTGGAACGTCTCCCCGATCCGGATGTAGAGGTCGTACAGCGTGTCCGCCGTCACCCAGTCGAAGCGGGCCCGCGTGGGGTCGGTGTCGCTGGTCGGCGCGTCGACGACGGCCACGAAACGGCCGTCAGGGGCGGCTGCCGCGTAGACGACGTTGGAGTCCGGGGCCCCGGTGATCCGTGCGATACGGCGCGACTCCCCCGGTGCCAGGGGCGCGATCCGTGCCTCCCCCGCAGCCGGCCGCGGCCGCCCCAGGAGCCAGGGCTCGGAGCGGTTCTCCTGCCAGAACCGCCAGTCGTCGGCGGACAGCCTGCTGTTGGGCACCCCGTTCGCCCGGAAGAACTCCAGCGCGGCCATCCGTACGGCGTCGTAGGCCGGGCTGCCGAAGTCGGAGCCGACCAGGTTCCACACCGTGCGGGCGGCGCCGAAGAGAGCGAAGCCGCCGGCGGGCAGTACGGCGTCCGCGAGCGCGCGGGCGAAGCCCTCCGGGTCCGACTGCGCGAACGGCAGGAACGGGGCCTGGAGTTCGGACCAGACGTCCGAGGCGTCGATGTCGGTGCCGACGGGGTCGAACTCGAAGCGGCCGAACCGCTCCATACGCGCCACCACATCGGCCGGCAGCCGTGTGGCGCGAGGCGTCCGGGGGAACAAGGCCATGGTCTTCTCCTGGCACAAGAGCAGGAACCGGCCGATGCGGGCGCACCGGAGCCGGGCGCAACCTGTGTAACAAGGGACGGAGTTCGGCCTCAACGGTTCTCCGGCGAACCGGACCATCTCCGGAAAACGGGACCGGGACGCGGCGTCGGCCCTGTGCGAGACTCGGCGGCGACTTCGGCGGCAAAGGCGCTGCCGAGAAGGGGAGTTGAGCACGATGGGGCGTCCGCAGAAGGAGATCGTCCTGGACGGGTCACCGACCCGGCTCTTCGCGTACTGGCTTCGGGACCTGCGCGGATCGGCCGGCTTCACACTGGTCCAGCTGGCCCGCCGCACCGGGTTCAGCAAGACGACCGTGAGCGACGCCATGCGCGGCGAGAGCCATCCCAGCCGTCCGGTCACACTGGCGATCGTCCGGGCGTGCGGGGGCGATGTGCCGCGGTGGGGCGTGTTCTGGTCGCAGGTGCGCCGGGCCCTGGACCCCGACTGTCCGGACGGCCTGGCCGAGGTCACCCCGCCGCCGTGGGAGGACACGGCGGGCCGGGCGGGCGGTGTGCATGCCGAGCACTGCCCGGCGGACTGCGGGCGCACCGAGCCGCACGGCTGGTACACGGAGTCCGTGTCCACGCTGCTGCGGCTGGACACCCCCACGCCCGAGGCGCTGGAGCGCAGGGTCGTGGTCGCCACCTGCGACGGTCTGGCCCGGATCCCGGTCGGCGTCAGCGTGCCCCGGCGCGCGGGGGACACCACTCCGGGGCACGGGCTGGAGACGTCCGTCGTCCAGGGCGGACGGCTGGAGGACGAGGGGCCGCGGTACGAGAGCTACTTCGAGCGCGCGCTCGTGCTGCCGGCGCCGCTGAGGGCCGGGACGCGGCATGTGTACGAGGTGCGGCTGCGGATTCCTCCGGCCCAGCCGATGGCGCCGCACTTCGTGCATGTCCCGCTGACCCGCAGTGAGCACTTCCGGCTGCGGGTCCGCTTCGACCGGGCGCGGCCGCCGCGCGCGGTGTGGCGGCTGGCGGGGGTGCCGACGGCCGTCATCTACGAGCGGAACCCCGGTGCCCCGGTCCTGCGCCCGGACGAACGGGGCCTGGTGGAAGCCGAGTTCAAGGCAATGAAGGTGGGCTACGGTTACGGGCTGTGCTGGCGGGAGTCGGGCGCGGGATAGTCCCCTGCGGTGTGCAGTCTGGCGCGGACCTGCTCGGCGTCGGGATGGTGCAGTTCCTCGAACAGGCCGAGGGCCTCCTGCCGGAGGGCCGTCACCTCCTTGTCCCGGCCGAGTTCCGCGTGGGCGTCCGCGAGGTGGTCCAGAGCGTGGGCCTCGCGGTAGCGGTCGCCCAGGGCGCGGTCGAGGTCCAGGGAGAGCTCGTAGTGGCCGATCGCGGCGTCGGGCCGGCCGAGGCCCTGTTCGGCGCGGCCCATGCCGATCAGGATGCCGGCCTGCCCGTCGAGGTGGCCGAGCCGGGTGTAGAGGACCAGGGCGCGGCGGGCGTGCCCGAGGGCGACCGTGTGCTCGCCGAGGCGTTCCCACTGCTGTGCCACAGAGGTGAGGCCGTCGGCGAGGGCGAGGGGGTCTCCGGTGCGCTCCGCCATGGCGAGGGCGAGCCGGGCGTGGGGCAGTGCCCGGCGGGGGTCGCCGCGAGAGGCGTGGACCCGGACCAGGGACAGGCGTGCCTCCCTGACGCCCTCGTCGTCGCTCAGGCGGCGGCAGGTGCGCAGGGCCTCGTACAGCAGGGGGAGCGCCTCCTCGGCGCGGTGCAGCCGCGAGAGGGCGTCGGCGAGCCGCCGGGTGGCGGTGGCACGGGCGGCGTCGTCCGAGGCCCGGTCCGCGGCGTCACGGGCCAGGGCGTGCACGGCGGCCCGCTGCGCGCGGCGGCCGGAACGGCGCAGATGGACGGCGCAGGCGTCGGCCAGCCGCCAGGCGTACGGTTCCAGGCCCGGTGTCGCGGCCGCCTGGGCGATGACGGCCTGGAGCGAGGACAGCTCCGCCTCGAACCAGCCGGTCGCGCCGGCGCGGTCGTCGATCTGCGGCTGCCCGGCGGATGGCTCCGGTGTCTCGCCGGCCGTCGGACGCCAGGGTTCGAGACGGTGGTCGGCCAGGCGCGCGGTGTCCAGGTAGTGCCGCAGCATCCGTTCGGTGGCGTCCCGGCGCTCCTGGGGCGGGCCGCTGTCGAGGAGTTCCACGGCGTAGAGCCGGAGCAGGTCGTGCAGGGTGTAGCGGCCGGGGGTGTGCTCGCGGACGAGGTAGGCGGCGGTGAGGCTGTCGAGGAGCGCGGTGGGCGGGTCGTGGGTACCGATGAGGCCCGCGCAGGCCAAGGCGTCGATCTCGGGTCCGGGGTGGCAGCCCAGGAGCCGGAAGAGACGGGCGGCGGGCGGCGGGAGCAGCGCGTACGAACCGTGGAAGACGGTCCGCAGGTCGTCGTCCGCGTCCTGCGTGCCGAACAGCTCCAACGGCCGGCGGTTGCGGCGCAGTTCGCGGACGAGCGCGCCGACCGAGCCGGGGGGCGCGGCGGCCGTGCGGGCGGCGGCGACGCTCAGGGCGAGCGGCAGCCGGGCGCACAGGTCGACGAGTTCGTCGGCCTCGCGCGGTTCCAGGGCGACCCGCTCGGCGCCCATCTGCCGTTCCAGGAGGGTGCGGGCGGCGTAGCGGGGCAGTACGTCGAGGGCGATGCGCAGGGCGCCTTCGCGTACGACCAGGCCGTCGAGGCGGTTGCGGCTGGTGACGACGGCGACGGAGCCGGAGTCGCAGGGCAGGAGCGGCCGTACCTGGTCGGTGGAGCGGGCGTTGTCCAGCACCATGAGCACACGGCGCCCGGCGAGCAGGGTGCGCAGCAGCCCGGAGGCGACGGCGGTGTCCGTCGGCACGGCGGCGGGGGTGACGCCGAGGGCCTGGAGGAAGCCGTGCAGTGCCTCGCCCGGGTCGACGACCGCGTCGCCGCCGTAGCCTCGGAGATCGATGTAGAACTGACCGTCCGGGAAGTGGGTTTGTGCGCGGTGGGCCCAGTGCAGGGCGAGCGCGGTCTTGCCGACGCCGCCGGTGCCCTCGACGACGGCCACGCGGGCACCGCCGGTGACGCGGTCGGCGGGCGGGCTCCGTAACGCGTCCATCCGGGCGAGTTCGGCGTCGCGGCCGACGAACACCGGGTGGCTCAGGGGCAGTTGCCGTGGGGTGGGGGCGGCTGGGGTCCGGGCTGCCTGGGCGCGGGCGGCGGTGGGGCGCAGCCGCCGGGCGGCGTCGGCCTCGTCCCGCAAGGTGGCCAGCCGGCCGGCCTCCGCGCCCGGAATACCCAGCGCGTCCAGGAGTGCGTCGAACACGACGCTGCCGGGCAGGGTGGTGCCGTTGAGGTAGGCGTACAGGCTGCTGGTGGAGACGTTGAGGCGTCCGGCGAGTTCTCGCCGGTCCAGTGTTCTGCCGGAGCGCTTCTCGGCCTGGAGGACGGCACGGGTCAGTTCGACCGCGAGTCGCTGTGTCGATGCCGGTGCGTCCTCGTCGGGTGACCAGGTGGCTTCGTTCACCGCCGTTCCTCCGCGCAGAGTCCCACGGCTCCGCTCCGCGCGGATCCAGACGTTTCCAGTGTGCTCCAGAGCGGCGGGCGCCCGGACCGATCCGCGTGTTTGCCTGCGGTTTCCACGCCGAGGGGATATCGGCCCTCGGCCTGCCGCAGGAGGACGACAGCCGTGCAGACCCACTGAACGCCGTACCGCGCCCGCCCCGGCCCTCCATGTCCGCCGACAGGACGTGGAGGGCCGATCCGTGCCCGTGGTCAGCCGGCCGTGCCGGGGCGGACACAGCCGAGTACGGTGGCGGCGGCCGCGGCCCAGGTGTAGCGGGCGGCCATGGCGTCGCGGAGTTCGGCTGCGTCACGGAAGGCGGCCTCGGGATTGCGCACGACGGCGTGGACGGCCCGCGCCCAGGTCTGGACGTCGGCCTTGCGGGAGCCTCGCGCGCCTTCCACGTCGACCACGGCCCGGTCGGCGACCGGCAGCTTCTGGGCGCGCAGCAGCATGCCCAGTCCGCTGCGGCCGCTGACCAGCACGGGCACTCCCGCGGCGATCGCCTCCGCGCCCGCCAGACCGAACGCCTCCGCGCGCGAGGGCATGAGAACCAGAGTGGCGCGGGCCAGGTCGTTCCTGATCCGCCGGGGATCGGCGGAGTAGCTGCGGGGCACGACGTCGACCGCGGAGTTGCCCACCCACTTCCTGACCTGAGCCGCCAGCGTGTCGGCCTCACCGACGGGCACCCCGCGTACGAACAGATGCCACGAGCCGGGACCGGCCGCGTGGGGAGCCGCCCTGCCCACCGCGCGGGCGGCGATGTCCAGCCCCTTCAGATCGGCGTCGTCGAGCCGGCCCAGCAGCAGGATCTGCGGGATCTCCCCCGGTCTCGGCGGAGTCGCCGACGCCCCGCCGTCGAAGCCCGGGTCGATGCGGACGGGTGCGGCGAGGTCCTCGTACTCGGGGGTGCGGAGGTGGGGCCACAGCGCCCGTTCCAGCCGGTGGCCGACCGGCATCGGGTGCAGCGCGCCGCGGCAGAGCCCGAGTTCCAGATCCGTGCGCTGCTCCGCGCGAACGGCCAAGTCCCCCTCGGCCTGGGGTTTGTAGGCCTCCGCCTGATCCGGCTCGACGTGCAGGAAGTGCAGGCGCGCGGCGTTCTTGAAGTAGCGCTCGACGAGTACCCTGGCCGCCGGTCCGGTGACCCTGCCGTGCCCGATGACGAGATCGGGCACGAACCCGTCGGCGAACTCCGGGGGCGCCGACAGCGCCGCGTCCCTGCTGAGCCCCGGCTGTGCGACGCCGACGAGCCGCACCCCGCATCTCGCCGCGTCGGCCCGCTCCTCCTCGCCGACGGTCTCGACCATGACACGGACGTCCGCGCCCTGCCCGGCGAGCGCGGTGCACAGTTTGCTGTTGAACGAGCTCAGGCCCCCGCGCGCCGGGAACCACTCGTCGGCGACGACCAGCACCCGCACCGGCCGCCCCGGCTCGAACCGGGGATCACCCACGCCGGACTGCTTCAGCCGGGCGAGGATGTCGTTCAGCCACCACAGGAACGACGAGGAGAAGTGCCGGTCGCGCTCCGCCACGGCCCCGCCGTCGAGGCCCGAGGCCGCGAGGGCCGTACGCGCGTTCTCCCAGTTGCCGTCCACCGCGTCATGGACGTAGTGGGCCTCCTCGGTCGAGGGCAGTTCGCGGTCCGTGAGGGCGCCGTGCGCCCGCACGACGGCCAGCGGTCCCGTCGATCCTGCGGCCCTGGCTTCCGCCAGCCAGCGATACGCCCGGTGCTGGTGACGGATCGCCGTCACATGCATCAAGTAGCGGACGAAGTACGGCATCTCCGGGTCGCCCGCGTCGGACCACGCGCAGGCGCTGAGCCGGCCCTCCGCACCGGCCCCGGCGAGCAACCGCACCAGCCGCCGCGGGTCCGCATCGCCGCCGCGTTCCGGTTCCAGCACGTCCACGCCGGCCGGAGCGCCCCGCGCCGCTCGGCCCAACTCGATCGTCACCGAGCCCAGATGGCACTCTCCGAGCGGGCCGGTGATCGCCTCCAGCCGCTCGCGCAACCCGGACCACTCCCGGCCCGGACCCGCGCCGAGCAGGACCGACAGATTGAGGATCTCCTTGTGCCGGCGCAGGATCGCCTGGTCGAGCCGGTCGGCGGACTGCACACCCGCCACCGCGACCGAGCCGTGCTCCGGCGGGCCGGGCAGCAGGTCCGGCACCAGGACGGGCAGCGCGGCGTACAACTCCGTGTCCGCGTGCTGGAGTTCACGGAAACGCCGCCATATCTCCCGCACCGAGGACAGCCCTTCCTCGACACGTACGCCGTCCAGCGGGACGAAGAGGTGGACCGCGACCTCCTGCTCGGTGACCTGACCTTCAGTCAGCTCATACCCCGTCATCTCTCGCTCGGGCACGTGCCGGTACACCCCCGTCTCGCGTCGCCGCTCCCGGCGCACTCGCTACAGTTGAGTTCATGCAGTCTAGGTCGGATTCACCCGGTACAGGCATCGACGCCGCATTGCTCGACCGGGCTCCGCGACGTCACCATATGGCGCCTTCCCCCTGCCGCCTGGACGCGTCCCGCCGCCGCGGTCGAGGCGCTCGCCGCCGCGTGGGAGTCCGGGGACGGAGTCGCTCTCGGCAGGGCCGTGTCCCGGCTCGAAGTCCTCAGCCCGAACCGGGCGGACCCCATCGTCGACCCTGCCGACGTGCCGCCGCCGCAGCCCCTCAGGGAGCGGCTCACCTCCCTGGTCCACATCATCGCCGACCCCGGCGAGGGCACGGCCGGGAAGGCCGACGGCGACGACGAGCGGCACTGAGGCCGGGCCACCCACCGCCGTGAAACCGTTCGTTCTTCGTCGGCCGCGTCTCGCACTGGCGTTGTGGCGCGCCCGCCGGGCCACCGTCGACGGCCGCTTCCCGCGCCGCACGGACCGGGCCGTCGGCCTCCTCGAAACCGCCCTCGGGTCCGCCGGGCGGGAGCACCGGGTGGCACTGCTGGAGGGGATCGCCGCACTGCACACCGAGTCGGCCCGACGCGGCGGAGGCCCGGCCGCGGCGGAACGGTCCGTGGAGGCGCTGCGGCGGGCTCTGGCCGAGGTGGGAGGGGATGAGGCGGCACCCCACGAAGGGCCACGGCACGAGAGGCCACGCCACGAGGCGCCGCCGAACGAGCCGGGCCCGGACGAGGCGGTGATCCTCGCCCAACTCGCCGACGCGCAAGAAGCGTTGTACGGGATGACAGGCGACAGCGACCGTCTGCGGGAAGCCGTCGCCACGGCGCGCCTGGCGGCGGAGCGCGCCCCGGACGACCCGCTGACCCTGATCATGGTCCTGACGTCGGTGGCCGGACTGCTGCTGCGCGCCGGATCCGACCTCGCCGACCCCGCGCTCCTCGAGGAGACCGTCACGTTGGTCGAGAAGTCGCTCGCCGCGGGCGGCGGTTCACCGCTGCAGCTCGCCCAGGCCCACCGGCTGCTGTACGAGCACGACGGCGAGGCCGGGACGCTCGCCCGGGCCGAGACCGCGGCACGCGACGCGGTGGCGCGGTGCGAGGAGCACGGGCTGGACGCGGCCGACGAGTACGCCGAACTCACCCAGGTGCTGCGCTACCGCTTCGGCGATACCGGCGATCCGGGCCTGGCGCGCGAGGCCGCCGCCGCGGCACGCGAGGCACTGGCGCGGACGGCCGAGGGCGACGAGGAGCGCTCCAAGCGGGCCTGTCTGCTGGCGGGCGCCCTGACCGAGTGCCACTACGCCGGAGACCCTGGGGCGCTCACCGAGGCGGTCGCCGTCGTCCGCGAGGCCACGGCCGCCGAGGCCGCGACGCTGGATCTGGAGTCGGCGGGCGGGGACGGTGCCACCGTCGCCGGAACGCAGGGCGCCTCCGCCGCGCGCGGAACCGACGCCGACAACACGGCAATCGGTACCCTCGTGGCAGGGGACCACTCCGCCACACGAGGCAGCCACACCGACGGCACGGCGATCCGAACGTCCGAACCCCGACCCGCACCCGCCCCCGCCCCCGCCCCCGCCTCAGGCGACCCGCGCTCCGACGTATGGCAGATCGCCGCCGCGGTGCTGTGCGCCTGGGCGGAGCAGCACGAGGACAGCGACGTGGCGGAGGAGGCCGAGGAGGCGGCGCGGACCGCGCTGGTCCTGGCCGGGGCCGACGACCAGCGGCGCGCCGTCGCGCGCGACACCCTCTCCGACGTGCTGCGCTGCCGCTACTGGCTGAGCGAGGACCCGGAGCTGCTGACCGAGGCGATCCGGTACGGCGAGGCAGCGGCCGCCACGGAGACCGGCCCGCCCGGCGACCGGGCCGGACGCATCGGCAACCTCGGTGTCCTGCTGCTCCTGCGACACGAGGAGACCGGCTCGCCGAGGGACCTGGACTCGGCGATCGGCCGGTACGCCGATGCCCTCGCCCTGCTGGCCGACGACCACCCCGACGCCGGGATGCACTTCACCAACCTGGGCTCAGCCCTGGCCGCCCGGACCCGGCTGCACGGCGCCGCGGACGAACTGGACGAGGCGATCGCCGCCGGCCGGGCCGCCGTACGCGGCGGCGGTCCCGCCCACCAGCGGGCGCTGCGGCTGAGCAACCTGGGCGGGGAGCTGTACCAGCGCTACACCCGCGACGGTGACCTCGCCGACCTGGACGAGGACATCGACCTCCAGCGCGAGGCCCTGCGCCTGGTCCCGCGTGACCACCCCGACCGTCCCGGCCTGCTCGGCAATCTGGCCACCGCCCTCACGGAACGCCACGAGGTGCTGGGCGTCCACGGCGACCTGTCGGAGGCCCTCGCGCTTCTGGAGCAGGCGATGGCGGCCGGGCCGGCGCCCCGGCGGCTCGCGACGCTCGCGGGCGCCCATGGCCTGGCGCTGCACGCGCACCACGGCGTGACCGGTGACCAGGACACCCTGGAGCGGGCCCTCGTCAGTCTGCGCACGGCCGTGGCGAGCACCGCGCCCGCCGATCCGCATCTGCCGCTCCTGCTCGCCAATCTGGCCACCTCGCTCAGGGACTCGTCGCTGAGGGACGTATCGTCGAGGGACGCGTCGACGCATCGCACGGCCGCCGCCACGGAGGCGGTGGACACGGCGCGTGCCGCCCTGATGACGCTCGACGACGGCTGGCGGGCCACAGCGGTACGGGGCAGTCTGCTGCTCACCCTGGCCGCCCGGTCCGGCGAGGGGGACCTCGACGAGGCCGTGCTGCTGGCCCGCCGTGTGGTCGCGGACACCTCACCGGACGACCCCGACCTGGCCCGCTCGCTGGCCAACCTCGCCTATGTACTGAACCTGCGGCACGAGGCCGACGACGGGGCCGACGACCAGGAGGACACACACGACCTCGAGAGACCCACCGACCCAACAGACGAACCCGACGCCCAGGAATCCGCCGACCTCGCGGAGGCGCACGACGCTCTGCGGGCCGCCGCGCTGACCGGGACCGGCCCCGCCGGCATCCGGCTGAACGCGGCCCGCGGCTGGGGCAGGCTCGCGGCGCGCAGGGGCGACGCGCGAGCCGCCGCGGAGGCCTTCGCCCTCGGCGTGGAGCTGCTGCCGGACGCCACGCCCCGGCGGCTGGAACGGCCGGACGCCCAGCGACGGCTCGCCGAGGCCGCAGGACTGGCGAGCGACGCCGCCGCGATGTGCCTGGCCTGCGGCGATCCCGAGCGTGCGCTCAGCCTGCTGGAACTCGGCCGTGGGGTGCTCCTCGGCCGCCTCTCGGGCATCCGTGCCGACCTCGCGGAACTCCACGACGCCGATGACGCTCTCGCCCGGCGGTTCGAGGAACTGCGCGAGGCGCTCGACCGGCTGGACCACCCCCCGCTGCCCCTGCCGGACCAGCCGGCCGCGACGCGGAGCACCGGCCGGGAGCGGGAACGCCGCCGGGACCTGGAGGCCGAACTCGAGCTGGTCGTACGCCGGATCAGGGCGCTGCCCGGCCAGGCCGGGTTCCAGCGGCCGCCCTCGGTCGCCTCGCTGCTCGCCGAGGCCGAGCACGGTCCGGTCGTCGTGGTCAACGTCAGTGAGTACCGCTGCGACGCGCTGCTGCTCACCGCCGAGGGACTGCGGCACGTGCCGCTGGACGACCTCGACGCCGACGAACTGGAGCGCGCGGCGGACGTGTTCCACACGGACGTGGTCACCGCGCTCGACACCCGGGCCGCCCAGGAGGACGTCGACGCGGCCAACGAGCGTGTCGTCACGACACTCGACCTGCTGTGGCGGGAGGTGGCCGCCCCCGTCCTCGCCGAACTGCGGGTGCCCCATCCGGACACCCGGGTCTGGTGGGTGCCGACACAGGCGCTGTGCCGACTGCCGCTGCACGCCGCGACGGCGGCCCCGCACGCCACGCGGTCACCGCCGGACGGCACGGCCGCGGAGCCGCCCGCCGACCGCGCGACGTCCCCGGGCACCGTGGCGGACGGCACGCCGGGGCTGCCGGAGTCGCTGGTGGACCGGACCGTTTCCTCGTACACGCCGACGGTCACCGCGTTGCACCACGCGCGGGCCCGTGGCGCGGCGCCGCAGCACGCGGTGGCAGCCGTCGTGCACGCCGATGTGCGCCGGCCCGGACTCGCGGAGCTGCCCGCCGCGCTCCGCGAGGCCCGGGCCGCCGCGGACCGGCTGGGTGTCGAACCGCTGGACCTCGCCGAGTGCGAACGCGCCCTCCTCATCGACGCGTTGGTCACCTGCACTCATCTGCATCTGGCGCTGCACGCGGTGGCGGACCAGAGCGACCCGGGTGCCAGCAGGTTCCTGCTGCCGGACCTCGACCTGACGTTCGCCGAGATCGCCGCGCGCCGGGGCGGCTGGGGGCGTCTCGCGTATCTCTCGGCGTGCGAGACGACGTACACGCCCCGGGACCTGGCCGACGAGGCGATCCATCTGACCTCCGCGTTCCTGCTCGTCGGGTTCTCCGGGGTGATCGGCACCCTGTGGCGGACTCCGGACGCGGTCGCCGAGACCACGGCCCGCGAGTTCTACGACGCCCTGGACGCCGTCCCCGACGAACCGGCCGTCGCCCTGGCCCGCGCCGTGCGGCTGAACCGCGTCAACTACGCCGACGACCCGGCGGCCTGGGCGGCCCACCACCACGTAGGCAGCTGAGAATCCGTCCGGCCCTGCACACCCATTGACACGATCACGTCAACATCCTCATTCTGAGAGCGCTCTCACGAAGCAACTCCCCCCACCTCGATTCCTCACGGATCCCCCACCCCGGAGGAGCTCCTATGCGTTCCCCACGACGTCTCAACACCAGGCTGTTCGTCCTCCTGGCGATCGCCTCGGCCATCGGCACGACCGTCGGCGTCACGCCCTCGACCGCCGCGGAGGAGGCCGTACCGGCCACGATTCCGCTCACGTTCACGAACAACTCCGGCCGTGGCGAGCAGATCTATCTCTACAACCTCGGCACCGACCTGGCGACGGGCCGTCAGGGCTGGGCCGACGCCGGTGGCACGTTCCACCCCTGGCCGGCGGGGCAGCCCGTGCCGGTCCCCGCGCCCGACGCCTCCATCGCGGGGCCGGGACGCGGACAGAGCCTGACGATCCGGCTGCCCAAGTTCTCCGGCCGCCTCTACTTCAGCTACGGACAGAAGCTGGTCTTCAAGCTCGCCACCGGCGGACTCGTCCAGCCCGCCGTCCAGAACCCGAGCGACCCCAACAGGAACATCCTGTTCAACTGGTCCGAGTACACGCTCAACGACTCCGGGATCTGGCTCAACAGCACCCAGGTCGACATGTTCTCCGCCCCCTACTCCGTCGGCGTCAAGCGGCCGAACGGCAGCGTCGTGAACACCGGCCGCCTCAAGCCGGGCGGCTACCGGGGCTTCTACGACTCCCTGCGCGGTCAGCCCGGCGGCTGGGGCGGGCTCATCCAGACACGCTCCGACGGCACCGTGCTGCGCGCCCTCGCCCCGGGCCACGGCATCGAGGCGGGTGCGCTGCCGACCGGTGTGATGGACGACTACATCAACCGCGTGTGGACGAAGTACGCCTCGTCGACGCTGACGGTCACACCGTTCGCGAACCAGCCCTCGGTGAAGTACTACGGCCGGGTCAGCGGCGGCGTCATGAACTTCACCAACGGCTCGGGCGCTGTCGTCACCTCGTTCCAGAAGCCCGACTCCGACAGTGTCTTCGGCTGCTACAAGCGGCTCGACGCACCCAACGACCTGGTCCGCGGCCCCATCTCCCGCACCCTGTGCGCCGGGTTCAACCGCTCCACGCTGCTCACCAACCCCAACCAGCCGGACACCTCGTCGGCCGGCTTCTACCAGGACCCGGTGACCAACCACTACGCACGCAAGATCCACGCCCAGATGGCCGACGGCAAGGCGTACGCCTTCGCCTTCGACGACGTCGGCGCCCACGAGTCGCTGGTGCACGACGGATCGCCGCAGCAGGCGTACGTCACCCTCGACCCGTTCGACTAGGGGGCGAGGAAGGCAGCGTTCCCGGCGGTGTGCCGCACACCGCCGGGGCGCGCTTCGTGGTTCAGGCCGTGAGTCGGACCGGCAGTTCGAAGAGGTCGTTCTGGGTCACCACGGGCTTGTTGCGCAGGGCCGACGCGGGCACGGCGAGGTCGAGCTCCGGGAAACGGGCGTAGAGCGCGGGCAGCGCCACCGCCGCCTCCAGCCGGGACAGCGCCGCTCCCGGGCAGACGTGCGGGCCGTGCCCGAAGGAGATGTGACGGGTGGTGATCTCGCGGGTGACGTCGAAGTCACCGGCCGTCGGGCCGTGGGCCAGCTCGTCGCGGCCTATCGCGCCGTACGACACGATCAGCGCGTCCCCGGCGGGGATCACCTTGTCGCCGACGGGCACGTCCTCGGTGGCGAACCGGATCAGGACGTGCGAGGTCGGGGTGGACCAGCGCAGCGTCTCCTCGACGACCGCCGACCACGGCACCTCTCCGGACAGCACCAGGGCGCGCTGGTCGGGATGCGTGGAGAGATTGACGATCGCGTTGACGATCAGGGAGATCGTGGTCTCGTGCCCGGCGGCGACCATCAGCTGGAGCGTGGCGACGATCTCCTCGTCGGTGAGGCGGTCGCCGTCCTCCGAGGCGAGGACGAGCGCGCTGGTCAGGTCGTTGCCCGGTGCCGCCCGCTTCGCCGCGACCGTCTCGGCCATGATCCCGGCCAGCTCGGTCAGGGTGGCGATCACCTCCTGCGGCGGGGTCTGCGTCGAGAAGAACTTCTCGAACAGCACCTTCAGCCGGGGCAG
This sequence comes from Streptomyces sp. NPDC048600, assembly GCF_055587025.1. NCBI lineage: Bacteria > Bacillati > Actinomycetota > Actinomycetes > Kitasatosporales > Streptomycetaceae > Streptomyces > Streptomyces sp. NPDC048600. Next base: position 104,013 of record NZ_JBVJGZ010000011.1, read on the forward strand.
CCGGCTCTCGTCGATGCCCATCAGGTCGGCCACGACGTACATGGGCAGCGGGTAGGCGAAGGCGGCCTTGAGGTCGACGACCTCGCCGTCGGCCGGCAGGGCGTCCAGCAGGCCCTCCGTGAGTTCGGTGATCCGCCCGCGCATCTCCTCCACCCGCCGGGGCGTGAGGGCCTGGGCGACCAGGGTGCGCAGCCGCCGGTGGTCCGCGCCGTCCACGGTCAGCATCGACCGGCCCGGGTTGACCAGGCCGATCAGGGGCCAGTCCGCGGGGATCTCGCCGCGCCGCCAGGCGCTCCACCGGTCGATGTCCTTCACCAGCCGGGCGTCGGTGAGCAGGGCCTTCGCCTCGGCGTGCCGGGTGACCGCCCACATGGGAACGCCGCCGGGCAGCTCGACCGGGGCCAGCGGGCCCGCCGCGCGCAGCTTGCCGCTCTCGCCGTCCAGGTCGCTGACGAAGGGGTCCAGGGGAATGCGTACATCCGCTGTGCCGGTCGTCATGGTCAGTTGCCTCCCAGGGCAGGGGTGGGTGTGAACCGCACGGGCAGTTCCGTCAGTCCCCGCAGCCAGGGGGAGGGACGACGGGTCAGGGACTCGGCGGGTACGGCGAGATCGATGTCGGGCAGCCGGTCCAGCACGACCTCGATGGCGGTGCGGGCGATCACCTCGGCGATCTCCTGGGCCGGGAAGGGGCAGCGGTGATCGCCGTGGCCGAAGGAGAAGTGGGCGCTGTTGCCGCCGGTCAGCTCGGAGGTGTCGGTACGGATCTGCGGGTCGGCGTTGGCGCCCTGGAGGCCGAGCAGGAGCAGGTCACCGGCCTTGATGTGGCGTCCGGCGAGCTGGGTGTCCCGCGAGGTCCAGCGTCCGGCGGCGTTCTGTGTGGGGGTGTCCTCCCACAGGACCTCGTTCATGGCCTCGGCGACGCTGTGCCGCCCGCCGAACAGGGAGGCCGCGAACCGGTCGTCGGTCAGCATCAGCCGCAGCGAGTTGCCGATCCAGTCGGCGGTCGGCTGGTGGCCCGCCGCCGTCATGACCATGAGGTCCTGCATGACCTCCTCCTCGGTGAAGCCGCCGGGTGCGGCGAGCATCCGGGAGACCACGTCGTCGGCGGGCTCCGCGGCGCGCCGCGCCACCAGTTCGGCCATGGAGGTGGCCAGATGCCGTTGGCCTTCGAGGGCGCGCTCCCGGCCGTCGATCATGTCGTTGAGCGCGGTGACGAGTGTGCTGCTCCGGTCGTCGGAGAAGCCGTACAGCCTGGCGAGTACGCGGACCGGCAGCAGCATCGCGTACTGCCCCACCAGGTCGGCGGAGCCGGTCGAGCACACCGCGTCGATCAGCTCGTCCGCGAAGTGCTCGCAGTGACGGCGCAGCACCGCGGGTTCGACGCCGGCGAGGGCCTTGCCGATCATGCCTGCGCGCTCGTGATGCCGTTCGCCCACGGTGTAGAGGATCGACGGCTGGTCGCGGCCGATCATCGGCAGCAGCGGCCAGTCGGCGGGGATACTGTCCCACTGGTTCCACAGACTGGAGTCACGGCTGTAGAGCACCGGGTCGCCGGTCACCTGATGCAGTTCGCGGTAGCCGACCACCAGCCAGGCGGGGACACCGCCGTCCAGCAGGACGGGGGCCACGGGGCCGTGGTCGCGGCGTATCTCCCGGTACAGGCGGGCCGGTTCGGTCTGGAAGCGGGATCCGCTGAGCGGGACGGCGTCGGAGGTCACACGGTCTCCCGGAGGGGCGTGGCGATCGGTTCGGCCCGGTTGCCGAGCTGCTGCTGGATGTGCTGGACCAGGGTGATCAGAACCTGCTTGGCGGACTCGCGCAGGCGGGCGTCGCACTCGACGATCGGCACGCGGGGGTCGAGGTCCAGCGCCTCACGGACGTCCGCGACGTCGTGCCGGGGGCCGCCGAAGTCGTTGCAGGCCACGATGAACGGCGTGCCGTGGCGTTCCAGGCGGTCGATGGCGTACCAGGAGTCCTCGATGCGGCGGGCGTCGAGCAGGACGACGGCGCCGAGGGTGCCGGAGAACAGCCGGTCCCACAAGAACCAGAAGCGCTCCTGGCCCGGCGCCCCGAACAGGTAGAGCACATTGCGGGCGTCGAGGCTGATGCGCCCGAAGTCGAAGGCCACGGTGGTGGCCGTCTTCCCACGTACCTCGCTGATGTCGTCGACGCTCTCGCCGGCCTGCGTCATCGTCTCCTCGGTGTTGAGGGGACGGATCTCGCTGACGGACCGGACCATGGTCGTCTTGCCGACGCCGAACCCGCCGACGACGACGATCTTCAGACCGTTGTCGGCGGAGGCACGCAGCGGGGTGCGGGTGTCAGAGGCTGCGGAGTCCAACGAGCACCTGCTCCAGGAGGTCGGGGTCGGGAAGGGCGGAGGTACGGGGGTGGCGCGCGCTGACGCGTCCCGCGTCGTGGAGGTCGGACAGGAGGATCCTGGTGATGCTCACCGGCAGGCCCAGCTCCGCGGCGATCTCCACCACGGCCGTGGGTGCCCCGGCCATGCGCAGGATCGCCTTGTGCTCCGACTGCATGCCGGGCGCCGGTTCGCTCTCCGCCACCACCAGGGTGACCAGGTCGAACGGGCTGTCCGGCGCGGAACGGCTGCGGCCTCCGGTCAGGGTGTAGAGGCGGTCCGGGGCGTCGTCCCTGCCGGGTCGCCTCATGAGGTGCGCGGCTGGGCGGTCAGGTGCTCTCCGAGCTGCTCCACCAGTTCGCTCATGTTGTGCCCGACCAGGCCCGGTTCGGCGTCCTCGGTGGTCACCACCGCGAGGTGGGCGCCGTCACCGGCCTCGACGATGAACAGGGTGCCGCCGTAGAACTCCGTCATCGACGTCCGCACTCCACCGCTGCCGTCGCCGAACTCGACGGACGCGCCGTGCGACAAGGACTGGATGCCGGCCGCGATGGCCGCGAGCTGATCCGCCTGATCGACCGTCAGCTCGCCGGTGCGGCAGAGTTTCAGTCCGTCCCGGGACAGCACGAGTGCGTGCCGAGCGCCCGGCGTGCGCTCCAGGAGCCCTTCGATCAGCCAGGTGAGCTTCTCGTCGACGGTGGTGCCGGTCATGAGGTGGTGTCGCCTTCCGGGTCGGAGGAGGTCGCCCGGGGGGTGGGGGCGTGGGAACGGGTGGCTGCGTCGGGGCCGTGGGAAGGGGGCGCCGCGTCGGGGCCGTCGGGCGGTCCCGGGATCCGGTGCTGTCCGGTGCTCTCCGAGGCGGACTCGGCCGAGCGGATCGCGCGGCGGAACTCCCCGAAGCGCGTCGCCCTGGTCCTGATGTCCTCGGCCGCGCCGGTGCGCGGCGCGTCGGCCTGCGGCACGGCGCGGGACCGTTCGGCGGCGGCGAGGGTACGTCCGCGGCGGCGCTTCGGCAGGCCGCCCGGCGAGCGCACGGGCTGCTCGGTCTCGCTCCGGGCCGGCTCGTGCTGTTCGGCGACCTCGGTGCCGACGGCGGGCACGGCCGCCCGCGCCGCGGGCGCCTTGGCGTCCGGGGCGGGGAGCCGGACCGCGGGCGCCTGGGTGAGGATGTCCTGGGGGATCAGCGCGAGAACGCCGGTGCCGCCGCGGGCCGAGGGACGGAAGGAGATCTTCAGCCCGTGCTTGCGGGCCAGCCGGCCGACCACCGCCAGCCCCAGCCGGGTGCCGGTGAGGCCGCCCAGCTCGGACATGTCGCCGGCGACGGCCTGCTCCGCCCGGCGCAGCTGGATGTCGCTCATGACGAGCCCGGAGTCCTCGACGGAGACGATGACCCCGGCCGGTACCTCTTCGACGTAGACGTGCACCTCGGCGCTGGGCGGCGAGAAGTTGGCGGCGTTGTCCAGGATCTCGGCCAGCGCGTGCATGACGCCCTCCGCCGCGTGGCCGACGACCGCCGTGCCGGTCACCGCGTGCAGTCGGACGCGCTGGTAGCCGCTGATCCGTCCCATCGCGCCGCGCAGGACCGACTCCATGGCGATGGGGCGCGCCCAGCGACGGCCGGTGCGGGCGCCGGTGAGCACGGCGACGGAGTCGGCGAGACGGCCGGCCTGGGCGGTGCGGTGGTCGAGGTGCAGCAGGTCGGCGAGCACGTCCTCGTCGCTGTGCCGTTCCTCCATCGCCCTGAGGTCCGCCAGGGTGCCGGTGGCGAGCGCCTGCATCCGGGCGGCGGCGTTGGCGGTCGCGGAGAGGGCGGCGGCACGGTCGGACACGGCACGGTCCGCCTCGGCGGACAGGCTGCGCACCTCGTCCTCCAGTCGGGCGCGCTCGGCCTCGGCCTGGCGGACCAGTCCTTCCCGTTCCCGGGCGGACTCGGCGAGCAGCGCGGCCCGTTCGGCCTCGGTCCGCCGGGCCAGTTCGTCGCGTTCGCGGGCCAGTTGGGCGAGCAGCGCGGCGCGTTCGGTGTCGGCTGACCGTGTCTCGCGTTGCCGTTCCTGCTGCCACTGGGCGGTGAGGCTCGCGTGCGCGCCGGCCAGCCTGGCTGCCTCCTCCTCCAGCGTCCGCGTCCGGGCGCGGGCCGACCGCGCGGCACGCAGTCCGTGCACGGCGACGGTGACGGCGACGCACAGCACGACCGCGGCCACGCCACCGCCCCATCCCACGGGTGCCCGAGCGGACAGCGGTAGGGCGGAGACCGCCCAGCCGACGGCGGCGGCCGACACGACCGCGGTCGTCGCCGCGGTGAGGAGCAGTGGCTTCACGGCCGGTTGATCGCCGGAAAGGGCGTACGCGGTCATCAGTCGGGTCCTCGGTGGCCGCGTCGAGAGCGGCTTCGAATAGGTCCAGGAGGGTTTCGGAGTTGCGTGATTGAGCGCCAAGATCGCTCAACCGGGCGTCACTATACGAGAGTTCGTGTTCGAGAGTGAGGGATTCGCTTGCCCTAATGGGGAATTGCGAGAGGAAACTTTTGAACGGGTGGGGCGGAGGGGGCTGTCCCATGGGTGGCGCCGGGCTGCTGCGGCGTGGCGGCGGCGGACGGCGTGGGTGCGCGAGAGGAACGGGGGCCTCTCTGTGTTGCGGGCCGGGGGCGGCTCAGGCGATTCCACGCCCCGGCCGCCCCGCTGTCATGGGTCCGGCGTCACAATCCCGGCCGCGGAAACTGGCCCGCCGGACCAATGCGCGTGCGTCCTGCCCCCCGGACCAGTCGGACCGGTCAGTCTTGGTCTCCCGGCCCAGTGCCGAGGAGCGGCCGGAGTCTCTTCATAGTGAGGAGACCCGGCAGCCGCACACGCAATGTGCGGTGAGCGGCGCGTCGGCCCGGTACCCGCGTTCCCGGAGGCAGCACTGGAGACATCCCTGGCGGCCGCGGTGGCCGCGGTGGCCGCCACCGCGTCCGCCACGTCGTACTCGCCCGCCATGTCGTATGCGCAGGCCATGTCGTATACGCAGGCCGGTCCGACGGTTCCGCAGGTCCGTCGCCGACCGTGCGCCGGCCTCCCTGCGCGCGCCGACGCCAGTTCGCGACGCCGACGCCGGTTCACCACGCCGACGCGGTAACACCCGAGCCACGAAGAAAGACCCGAACGTGTCCCAGCCTCCCTCCCTGCTCCTGCGCTCCGCGACGGTCGTCGACACCCGCACCGGCTCCGGTCGGCCCGGGACCGACGTGCTGGTCCAGGACGGTGTGATCACCGCTGTCGGACCGGGGCTCGCCGCACCCGTCGGCGCCGCCGTCGTCGAAGCGCGCGGCCGCTACCTCGTCCCCGGCTACAACGACATGCACGCCCACCCGCTGGGCCGCGGCGGCGACGTGGCGGCTGCCCTCGAGCTCATGCTCGCCCACGGCATCACCGGCTACCGCCAGATGTCCGGCGACCTCGCCCTGCTGGGGGCGCGTGCCACGGGCCGGCTGGTCTTCCCGCAGGCGTCACCGGCCCTGCTCGCCATGCCCGGACCGCTACTGACGATGCTCAACACGGCCACCGCGGAACAGGCCGCCGCGACCGTTCGCGAACAGGTCGAGGCGGGCGCTGACTTCGTGAAGTCCGCCGCGATGACCAAGGAGCGCTTCTTCGACGCCCAGGCCGAGGCCCTGCGGCTCGGGGTGCCGATCGTCGGCCATCTTCCCGGCGGCATCGACGTTCTGCGGGCCTCGCGCATCGGCATGAAGTCCATCGAGCACTTCGGCTCGGGCCTCGGCGTCCTGGCGTGCTGCTCCACCGAGGAACACGCCGTCCAGCAGGCCGCGGGCGAGCGTCAGCGGCTCAGTCTGCCCGGCGTCGGGCTGCCGTTCATGGACCGGGCCGTGAACGCGATCATGCGGCGTGTGGTGCTCAACCCGGTCCTCCTCAACAAGCCCGAGGACATCGCGGTCGTGGACCACGCCGCGCGCACCTACGACGACGGCCGCACCCGCGAACTCGCCGAGCGCTTCGCCGCGGACGGCACCTGGCACGTGCCCACCCTGATCCGGCAGAGGACCAGCAAGCTCTGCGACGACCCCGCGTTCGCGACCGACCCCGACCTGCGCTACATGTCTCCAGGCACCCTGAAGACCTGGAACCGCGTCCTGGCCCGGTTCCGCAAACGGTTCACTCCTGAGCAGCTGGCCGTCCTCGCCGCCTCCCACCGCTACGAGTACCGGATGGCGCGGGTCTTCGACGAGGCGGGGGTACGGATGCTCGTCGGCACCGACTCCTCCGGAGCGGTCTGGGTCGTCCCCGGCGCGGCGCTCCACGACGAGATCGACCTGCTCGCCGAGGCGGGCATCCCGCCGCTGCGACTGCTCCAGATGCTCACCCTCGACGCGGCGGAGTTCCTGGACAGGACGGACTCCATGGGCACCGTCGAGCCCGGCAGGAACGCCGACCTCGTCCTCCTGGACGCCGACCCGGTGGACGACGCCGCCAACCTGCACCGCGTCAGCGGTGTCGTACGGGCCGGTACGCACCACTCCGCGGAGGCCCTCGCCGGCATCAAGGACCGCATCGCGGCAGCCCGGTCCGTCGACTGACGCCGCGGCGGGACTTGTACGCTTCCCGCATGGTGATCGCGACGGTCCGTGAGTGGCACGACGAGGAAGGGTGGGGTGTGCTCGACTCCCCCGAGACGCCCGGCGGCTGCTGGGCCCACTACTCCCACATCGAGATGCGCGGCTTCCACACGCTGTCGCCGAAGCAGCGGGTCGACCTGCGGTGGGAAGCCCCCGGCTTCCAGCAGGACGGGTACGACTACCGGGCGTTGTCGATCGTGCCCCGGTCGGACTGACAGGCTCGCCCGCTCTTGATCTGGAGCGCGCTCCAGGTCCTCCTGGAACTAGTCCTTCTCGACGGCCGTGCGCAGGGACTGCGCGGTGCGGTCGATGTGCGCGGCGAGCAGTTCGGCCGCCGCGTCGGCGTCCCTGCGCAGTACGGCGTCCAGGAGGCGCTGGTGTTCGCCCGCCACGTCGCGGTCGGTGTCCTTACCCACCGGCACCGTCCAGCGCCGGTACAGCGTGGCCGCGTCGCGCAGGCCCGCGGCCACGGCGAGCAGCCGTGTGTTGCCGCACGCCTCCAGCAGGGTCTGATGGAACCGCTCGTGCACCTCGAACCAGTCGCTGTTCATGCTGCCGTCCGCCCGCAACGGCGACACACCGGCCAGATGGTGGTGGGCTGCCACCACGTCGGCCTCCCAACGCAGGTCCCCACGCTCGACCGCCCGACGCAGCACCATCGTCTCGATCTCGATCCGGGCCTCGGTCAGCTCCTCGACGTCCCGCTCGGACACGGTCACCACGCTGAAGCCCTGCTGCGGAGCGGCCACCACGAGCCCCTGCTCCGACAGCCGTGTGAGTGCCTCACGCACCACCGACTGGCTGACGGAGAAGCGCTGCGCCAGCTCCACCAGACGCAGCCGCTGCCCCGGCGTGAACGTCCCCTGGAAGATGTCCTCACGGATCCGCGCGTACACGACCGCGCCTCTAGTCGCCTTCTCACCAGCCATGACAGGACATCGTAGCAATGGAACGATAATCTATCGATTATCGCTATCTGACTTCATAATCGTTATTTCTGTTCGAGACCGATGAAGCCGCAGCGCCTCTGTTGGCGTCCTCGTGGCATGGCAGGGACTGCCGGGGATGCGCCGGCCGTCACCAATGGGCGCTGCCCACCAGGTAGGTGATGACGATGACGACGGCCAGGATCAGCGCCGGAACGGCCAGGCCCTTCGTGATCGCGGTCATCGTGTGCGTGCCGCTCGCGGCCCGTTCCGTGTAGTGCTCCCGCCGTACCGCCACATCGTGCCGGGCGAACGCGCCCACGACGAGCGCCACCGCTGCGGTGATCAGACACACGGTGAGCGGCGGGAGGGCTCCGTGATCTCGGATGCTGTCCTCGATGTTGCCCTGGTGTCCTTGGTCGCTCCGCTCCGCGATGGCCACTGCAGCTGCCTGGACAGCCCATACGAGGGTGAGCACCGCCGTGACTGCGAGGGCGAGCGCGGCACCGGCCAGGACAACGGCGCGGCGGGACGGGGAGGGCGGCTCCGTGCGTGTCACGTCCGGGGTGGTCCGGGGCGGCTTCCCGGGCTGGGGCGGGATGCGCGGGGGCGCGACGACCACCGTCTCCCGCTCGCTGTCCGGCTTGGGCATCTCTCTTGTGACGTCGTCCGAGTGGCCGGCGCCGGGCTCGGGGGTCGGGCCGGCCACCGCCTGGACGCGGATCACCGACTCGTCGGCCACGCCCTTCAGCACCACCTCGCCGGACAGGGGCCCCTCGGCGGTCGGGGCGACGTGGACCTCGAGGCCGTCACGGGTCGGATCGACCCTGAGCCAGGACTGTTTGGGCTGGGCCAGGCAGTGGCGGGCCAGCGGCGGGCCCTGCATCGTCACGGACAGTTTGCGAGAGGGCGATCCGATCGGCACGCGGCCGAAGTCGAGGCGGTCGGGGGACGGGGCCAGCCGGATCTCGCTCAGGGCGTCGGACGCCAGGTCGGCGATCTGCTGGATGTCGTTGCGCGCGACCTCCTCCAGATGCTGACGCGCGCCTTCCGCCATGGGCAGTTCGGGGCGCAGAAGCCGTTTGCGCAGTTCCATCACGGCGCCCTGCCGTGTGATGACGTCTTCGCTGTTCATGGCCGCCTGGAGGGAGGTCGGCGAAGGAACGGCGACGATCTTGATACGCCCGCGGCGGCTGTGGGCCAGAACCAGTTCCCCGTGCATCTCCGCCGCCTTCTTGGGCGTCTGATGGGGGTTCTGCTCCCGTACGTGCCGGTAGACGTACTCGTACAGGTCGTCGAGCGAGACATTACCGTCGGCGTCCAGGTCGGCCTCGCCGGTCTCCAGGCCCTCGACCACCGCGTGGGTGAACAGCGAGGGCCGCGGGCCGGAGTTCTCGGCGAGCTGGCTGCCCTCGAAGGCGTACTCCATGGAGTCGGACGCGGTGATGACGGCCCAGCCCCGCCCGGTGGCCGGTTCCTCCTTCGCGAAGGACTCCAGGACGTTGACGTCCCCGGACGCGCGCACCGAGGCCGATCCCCGGGAGAACGCGCCGCCGTAGCAGCAGTCGAGGAACAGGACGGTGCGGCCCGCCCGGGTGCCGGACATGCAACTGCGGACGAACTGGGAGGCGACGGCCGTGGCGGCCAGCAGCGGGGGCTCGGTGTCGCTGGCGGCGAAGTACAGTTCGCCGGACTCGCTCTTGAGGCCGTGGCAGGAGAAGTGCAGCAGGAGTGTGTCGGCGCGACGCCGGTCGATGAAGAAGCGCTGGATGCGTCTGCGCATCAGGTCGGCCGAGGCGTTGTGCACGACCTCCACCTCGAAGTCGCCGATCTGCGGGTCGTGCAGCACCCTCTCGAGCGCCGCGGCGTCCTGCGCGGGGGCCTTCAGCTTCTTGAGTCCCTGGTCGGCGTACCGGTCGTTGGCGATGATCATCGCGTGTCTGGAATCCGTCATGGTTCGGCTCCGGCGACGGAGTGGCGCTGGACGAAGATCCTGAACGCCTCGGCGACCTGATCGTCGGTCGCCTCGGACACCTCCAGGACGTCCTCGCCCATCTGGAGACGCAGGGAAGGATGGGTGTCCTGGCGCCGTCCGAGCCACGACCGGATCACGGTCATCACCTGGTTCAGGGCGGTCGCCGAGCTGCCCAGGCTCACCAGCAGGGCACCGATCTGCGTGACGTCCACGGCCCGTGCTCCGGCAGGGACCTCCCCGCCGGGGAGCGCCGTGACGTCGTCCACGTCGAGATCGAGCAGTTCGTCGCGCAGATAGCCGGTCAGTTCCTCGACGCGTTCGGCTTCCGCGTCCTCTTCGGTGAGGAGGATGTGCAGTGTGTTCTCCACCGGGTCAGCCCCTTTGCTACGTGCTCGTCGGGGCGGCGCAGAGTCGGGCCCTCGGTGGCTCTACGTCATCATTTCCAGTTTGTGCTGCTCAGAGCCGGGCGGCAAGTCGCCGAGGACGGAATGAATTTCACGGTTCAACCGTACGATTACTCGTTCAACGGTCCGATTGTCCGTTCAACCTACGTGCGGGTGCCGAGCCGGCGACCCGGGTACGGTGACGCCGTCGGGCAACGGTCACTTGCGCTTCCACGGAGCGCGGTGTGCCGCCGGGGACGGCTGCCAGAGGAGACGTTCCCCGGTCGCGCGGGCGATGACGCGCAGATGGGGGCCCGTGTTGCCGACGTACCAGAGGGATCTCTCCTCCGGCCGCCAGACATAGGCGGGAACACCCCCGTCCAGCAGACCCGGCAGACGTGGCTCGTCGAGTGCCACGGCCGAGAACTCGTACAGCGCCGGCAGACGCGGGGCGATCACCCCGTAGTCGAGCATCCGGGCGATGGCGTGTTCGTCGAGGATGGTCTCCCTGGTGGGCGTGATCACCGGGTACTCGGACGGAAACGAGCGGCCGAGGTCGAGGAACCACTTCACCGTCCGGGAGCGCGGGTCCACCAGCCGGGGCCCGAACCCGGCCAACCGCCCCAGTGCCAGCCGCGGTTCCACGAGCATGGCGTGGGTGAACAGGACACGCAGCAGGGCGACGTTGATCATGAATCGCTCCACCTGCGACTCGGCCGCCGCCAGGTCCTCGTGGCGGAGGTAGCCGGACACGATGCTGGCGTTGTGGGCGCGGTACCAGGAGGCGGGCGAGGGAGAGCGGATGCACCGCATCCAGTACTCGACGCTTTTCGAGCGCGGCTCGCCTCGAACGCCGGCGCACAGCAGGCTCGCCTCCACCTTGTCCCTGAGAAGCTCCTCGTTGACGGAACGCCACCACGCGCTGCCCGGAGGGTCCGAGAACTCCGGCGCGAGCACTCCCCGCGCTGCGGACCAGCGCAGAAAGCTCAGTTCCGCGTGGCCGTAGCGGCGCAGGGGTCCGGAGGAGTCCGTGTAGAAGTCCCGTGCCAGCGCCACGCGTCCGTGTACGTCGTCCCGCACCGGCGCGATCCGGGCCTCCGCGCGAGACTCTGCGTCAGACACGACTCTCCAATCGGACCGCGGACGGGTGACGGCATCGGCACTCTCAGGACCAGCGCCTTCACCGGCGGGCCGGGACGGGGCGCACGGCACGACGGTATCGCGATCACCACCGATCCGAAGGAGGCGACCGGTCGCGACGCGGCCAGTTCATGACTGAACGCAGGCGGCGATGTGGGGTCGTTCGCCGTCGCCGGGCGAGGCCGAGGTCTCGGACGTCACCGCGGTTCCCGGGGACGCGGTCGGGCGGGAGCTGCTCGGGATGATCCCCGAGGCCGCGCGGCCCGAGGACGAAGCCGCGTTCCTGGAGGAGTCGGTCGCCGAGCGCCGGGTGGTCGCCGGGCTGAAGGTGGACCGGCTCCACGGCACGGCGCTCGACGTCGACGGATGGGACGACGGTCCGCTGGTGCCCGGCCGACCGCGGCGGGGCCGGCCACCGGGGCCGTGGCCGGACGGACGGTCGTGGCGGGAACCGTGGTGGGGACCCGGGTCAGAGGATTCCCGCCCGGCCGGCGGCGGTGATCCAGGACGGGAACTCGGACAGCAGCCGGTCGTAGAGCTCCTGGTCCGGGACGGTGCTGATGTCGTCCACCGCGAAGAAGCCCACGTTGTCGACGCGTCGGCCGGGCAGGGTGTCGAACCGTTCCAGGACACCGTAGTTGGAGCGGCCGAGGCCGACGAACTGCCAGAAGATGGGCTCCTCGACCGCCTCGCGCAGTTCCTTCTCGATCGCCGCGTCGCGGTAGACGCCGCCGTCGGAGAAGAACAGCACAAGAGTGCCGACCGGTGCCGGGTTCTCCCGCACATACGCCCTGACCTCGGCGATCGCCTTCTGCTCCTCGTTCTGGATGCCGACCGCCCGCATGTCGACCTGCCCCGGCTCCATTCCCCTCCTGGGCTTCTTGCGCCGGAGCAGACCGATCTCCCCCACCCGCACATGCAGGCGCAGCCACTCGGGGAGCTCGCCCAGCCGCAGGTCCGGCAGCCGGGCCGGGTTGCTGGCGAAGGTCCAGGCCTGCATCTCGCCGTCGTCGTCGAGCTGTGCCGCGACCGCCGCCATCCGCTCCACGACGTCCGTCACCACGCCGCCCGAGTACAGGAACGACATCGAGCCGGAGGCGTCCAGCACCAGGATCACCCGTGCGGTGACGCCGGTCGCGCCGTGCTTCCTGAGGCTGACCGCGACCTGTTCCTTGCGCAGGGACAGCCGTTTGCGCATGTCCACGGGGAGTTGCTCCTCGCCCTTGAACAGGCGGGGACCGGATGCCGGAGCCGACGGCGTCGGAGCCGCCGGGACGGGCGGCGGCTGGACGGCTGCCGGGCGCGGAGTGACGGTGGCCGCCGGGGGCGGGGTGACCGCGGCCGGAGGTTCCTCGTCGACGGTGATCCCGAAGTCGGTGGCCAGGCCCGCGAGTCCGGAGGCGTAGCCCTGGCCGACGGCCCGGAACTTCCAGCTCCCCTGGCGCCGGTAGAGCTCACCGCCGATGAACGCCGTCTCCGTGCCGGCCGTCATCTCGAACCGGGCGATCTCGGCGTGGCCCGCGGCGTCCAGGAGCCTCAGGGTGAGACCGGTGACCTGGCCGAAGGTGCCGCCGTCGGCCGACGCGCACAGCATCACGCGCGCGATGCCGCCCTCCAGCACGCCGAGGTTCACCTCGACCGTGTCGGTCATGACCCCGCCGACGGCTCGTTTGCCGATGTGGGTCACGGCGCCGGAGGTGTGCCGGGGCTGGTTGTAGAAGACGAAGTCGCCGTCGTCACGGACCCGTCCGGCCTCGGTCAGCAGCAGGGCCGACGCGTCGACGTCCGGCCCGCCACCACGCTCGGACCAGCTGAGTTCGGCACGGACGACGGAGGGGGCCACCGGCAGGTTGGAGCCCTTGCTCATGGATCGCGCTGTCATGGGGCCCAGTCTGCCGAGTCGGCGGCGCTCGGGCACCCCTGGGGCACGGGTTTCCCCGGGGTCGGATTGACCGTGCGTCGGCTGACCGGCCACGGCCCGGACACAGTGCGCACACCCCTGCACGTGTGTCCGGGTGTGTCCGTCAGCGCACCAGCGGTCCGCCCACCACGTCCAGTACGGCCCCGCCGAGCAGCCCGAGGACGACGGATCCGGCCGCCGCCCCGTACGCCACCACGGCGGCCGACCGTGACGTCGCACCCGGGCCCGCCACGCCCCCGCCGTCCGCGCGCGCCACGAACGCCGGCGCGATCCACCTCAGGTAGTAGAAGAGGGAGGCCACCGTGTTCACGGCCGCGACGACCACCAGCCAGGCGTAGCCGCCGTCGACGGCCGCGCTGAAGACCTCCAGTTTGCCGAGGAACACGGCGGTCGGGGGCGTGCCCACCAGGCCCAGCAGGCAGACGACGAGAGCCGCCGGCAGGGCCGGGTGCGTCCGGGCCAGGCCACGGTAGTCCTCGACGGTCCGGGCGCCGGGCAGCGCGCAGACGACGGCGAAGGCCCCGAGGTTGGTCAGCGCGTAGGCGGCCAGGTAGAACAGCAGCGCCTCCTGGTCGAGTTCGGCGCGCCCGGCGACGGCCACGGGGAGCAGGAGGTAGCCGACCTGGCTGATCGCGGAGTACGCGAGCAGGCGTTTGACGTCCCGCTGGAAGAACGCGGCCAGGTTGCCCAGGGTCATCGAGGCGACCGAGAGCACGGCCACCAGATCGCCCCACGGCAGACCGGCCCCGGAGAGCGGCACGGCGCCGAGCCGGTAGAAGGCCACGAGGGCGCCGATCTTGGGGATCGTGGTGAGGAACGCGGCGACGGGCGCCGCGCTGCCCTGGACGGCGTCCGGTACCCAGAAGTGGCCCGGCACGGCTCCGGCCTTGAACAGGACACCGGCGAGCAGGGGGATCGCACCGGCGGCCACCAGCGCGGTCGGTGCCTCGGCGAGCGCGATGCGCAGCGAGGGGTACGCCGTGGTGCGCCCGGCGGCGAGCAGGACGGTGACGCCGGTGAGCATCAGCACGCCGAGCAGCGCGCCGACGACGTAGTACTTGAGCGCCGCCTCGGTTCCGGGGGCGTCCTTGCGGAACCCGGTGAGCGCGTAGGCGGGGACGCTGGCCAGGAGGTAGCCGGCCGCGAGGAGGAGCAGGTCCTGGGCTCCGGCCATCATCAGCGCTCCGGCGACGGCGAGTTGGAGAAGGACGTAGAACTCCGTCTCGCGCGGGTGGGCGCGTACGCGCGGCGCGGCCAGGGCGAGGACGAGGAGGGTGGCGCCGAGGATGACGATCCTGCCGGTGGCGGTGAGCGTGTCGAGCGCGAAGGACTCGCCGAAGGCCGTCTCCACGGGGCCGGCGGCCGTCGCGGCGGCGACGATCCCCGCGGTGCAGGCGACGCCGGCCAGGGCCCCGGTCAGCCATTGGCGGTGACGCGGCAGCCATGCGCCGAGCAGCAGGCCGAGCACGGCCGAGGCGGCGAGCAGGACTTCGGGCAGGAGGTCGACGGGGTTCTCGTTCATCCCGGTCATCTCGTTCATCGCGCGAGCAGCTCCAGCAGGGTGCGCGAGGCGGGTTCGACGACGTCCAGGACGAACCGGGGAGCGAGGCCGAGGACGACGCCCAGGGCCAGGAGCGGGACGATCGCGAGACCCTCGTGCAGGCGGATGTCCGGGAACGGCCGGTCGGTGCCCGGCGCGGCGAGCGGCAGCCGGAGCGGCCCGAGGAGCATCTGCTGGAGGGCGCGCAGGAACAGGCCCGCGGTGAGCAGGATCCCGAGCACGGCGATTCCCGTGGCCACCGGCCGCGGCCCCAGGCTCCCGGTGAGGATCTGGAACTCGGCGATGAACCCGGAGAACCCCGGCAGCCCCAGCGAGGCGAAGGCGGCCAGTCCGGTCAGCGCGGCGAACACGGGGGCCCGTCCGGCGATGCCGGAGTAGGCGGACATCCGGTACGTCCGTCCGCGCTCGTACAGCACGCCGGACAGCAGGAACAGGGCGCCGGTCAGCAGCCCGTGACTGACCATCTGGAAGACGGAGCCGGTGACGGCGAGGCGGCGCGCCTCCTCCGGCCCGGTGCCGACGGCACCGGCCGCGCCGATCGCCAGGACGATGTAGCCCATGTGGTTGACGGAGGTGTACGCGATCATGCGCTTGAAGTCGGTCTGGGCGAGGGCGACCAGCGCGCCGTGGAGCACGGAGACGACGCCGATGACGACGAGGACGAGCGCGTACTCCCGCCAGGCGTCGGGCAGGACGGGCATGGCGACGCGCAGGAACCCGTAGGTGCCCATCTTCAGCAGCACCCCGGCGAGGATCGCGGACCCCGCGGCCGGGGCTTCGGTGTGGGCGGGCGGCAGCCAGGTGTGGAAGGGCACGGTCGGTGTCTTGACCGCGAGTCCGACGGCGACGGCGAGCAGGACGAGGGCGCCGTACGTCGCGCGCCCGGCCAGGGGGTCGGCGGCCGTCAGCTCGACGATGTCGAAGGTGTGCGGGTCGGCGGCCAGGTAGAGGCCGATGAAGCCGAGCAGCAGGGCGAGGGAGCCGGTGAAGGTGTAGAGGAAGAACTTCAGCGCGGCCCGCGCGGCGCCCCGGTGTCCCCACCCGGCGATGACGAAGTACATCGCCACGATGGACAGGTCGAAGAACACGAAGAACAGGATCAGGTCGAGGGCGACGAAGAGGCCGAGGCAGGTGGTCTGGAGGAACAGGAACAGGGCGGCGAACTCCCTGGGCCGTCGCGTCTCGCGCCGGGCGTAGAGCGCGCAGGCGAGGAACAGCACGCAGGTGACGGCGACCAGCGGCAGGGACAGGCCGTCGACCCCGACGTGGTAGCTGATGCCCGCGCTGGGGATCCAGCGTGCCCGGGTCTCGTACTGCATCCCGCCGCCCTGCTGGTAGCCCGCCCAGACGATCACCGTCAGGATCAGGTCGGCGGCGGCGGTCGCCGTCCAGATCCACCGGAACAGGGCGGCGGGCGCGCCGCGCGGCACGCACAGCAGAAGGGCCGCGACGGCGGTGGGCAGCAGGACGATGGCCGTGAGCACGGCGGTCACCTCACGAGGACGAGGACGACGGCGAGCAGGGTGAAGGCGGCGACCGCCTGGGCGAGGTACTGGTGCAGTTGCCCGGTCTGCGGCCGGCGCGCCCAGCGCCCGAGCACCCGGGCACCGGCCGCCACGCCCTCCACGGCGCCGTCGACGAGCACCTCCACCCGGGCGTCGGTCCATCGCGCCAGCCGGACCGAGCCGCGGGCGGTGCCCTCGACGGCGCGGTCGAGGACCCGGTCGTCGAGGGCGGCGAGCAGACCGGCCAGGCGCAGCACCGGGCGGACCAGGAGCCGGTCCGCGACGGTTTCCAGGCGCAGCCACCGCGAGGCCCACGCGTCGGCCCGGCCGGGCAGGGCGAGGAGCCGCGGACCGCGGACCCAGACCACGGCGCAGACGGTGACCGCGAGGGCGCCGGAGACGACGAACTCTCCTGCGTGCGGGGCGGCTTGCGGACCGACGCCGAGCACCCGGTCGACCGCGTCCCGTACCGGCGGGAAGGACGTGACCGTGAGGGCGACGCAGGCGACGGCGAGAACGATCAGCGGCAGCCGCGCGGTGTACGGCGAGGGCCGGTCACGGTCGTGCCATTCGGGATGGTCACCGTCGTGCGGCGCGGGCCGGTCCCGGTCGTACACGGCAGGCCGGTCACCGTCGTGCGCGGCGGGAGCGGGCCGCCAGACGAACCACAGGGCCTTGGCGCTGTAGGCGGCGGAGATCACCGCGGCGGCCAGCCCGACGGCGTACAGCGCCGTGCTGTCCTCCAGGGCTCCGGCGAGGAGCACGTCCTTGGCCGCCCAGAGCGCCAGGGGCGGGACCCCGGCGAGGGACAGGGCCGCGACGCCGAACGTGATCCCGGCCGTGCGGTACCGCCGGGCGGCGCCCCGCAGCGCCGGGAGTGCCTTGGTGCCGAGCGCCGTCAGCCAGGCGCCCGCGACGAGGAAGGCGAGACTCTTCGCGGCGGCGTGCGCGATGAGCTGCAGGGTTCCGCCGGTGACCGCTCCCGCCCCGGCGGCGAGCACCATGAAGCCGATCTGGGCGCAGGTCGAGGCGGCGAGCAGTTGCTTGAGGTCGGTCTGCGCGACGGCGACCAGGCCGAGCGCCACCGCCGTCACCGCTCCCGTCCACGCCACCACGGGCCCGCCCCAGCCGGACCGCGCGAGCAGCGGCTCCAGCCGCAGCAGCAGATACGCCCCGGCCACGACCATGGTCGCCGAGTGCAGCAGGGCGGAGACCGGGCTCGGGCCCTGCATGGCTCTGGACAGCCAGAAGCTGAACGGAAGTTGGGCGGACTTGCCGAACGCGGCCGCGATCACACCGGCGGTGACGACGTCCGCCCAGGCGCCGGTCAGGTCGGGGAGCGCGTCGAGGCCGAGGGACTCGGCGGATCCGCCGGCCAGGGCGGCTCCGGCGGCGAGGTAGAGGCCGAGGTCGGCGGCCCGGGTGGTGAGAAAGGACGTGTTGGCGGCGGCGCCGCGTTCGGGGTCGCGCCACCAGTAGCCGATCAGCGCCCAGGACGTGGCGCCCATGACCTCCCATGCCATCAGCAGCACGGTCAGGGTGGTCGCGGTCACCGTCGTCAGCATCGCCCCGGTGAACAGCAGCATCAGCCCGAAGAAGCGGGCGCGTGGCTCGCCCGGTGCGATGTCCGCGACGCCGAAGAGGAGGACTGCCGAGCTCACCGCCGTGACGGTGACGGCCATGAGGCCCGACAGACCGTCGACCGCCAGCCCGGCGGGCAGCCCCTCCAGCAGCGGTGCCTCGGCCCGGGGGTGCTCGAAGGCGACCGTGACGGCGAGGCCGAGCGCGGTGACCGTGGTGCCGACCGCGACGCCGGGCGCGTACCGGTCCGCCGGACGGCCCACGGCCGCGAGCAGCGTGCCCACCGTCAGCGGCAGCGCGACGAGCGCCCACAGCAACGCGCTCACTCCCTCAGCTCCGCCGCCATGTCGGTCATGTCGACCTCGCGCGCCCGGAACAGCGCGGTGACCACGGCGAATCCGAGAGCCATCTCCACGGCCATCACCGTGACGGCAAGGACCACCAGTACCTGTCCGTCGGCGGCGGCCGGGGCGATGTAGTGCCAGACGGCCGCCGCGCCGACGATGATGCCGCCCAGCATCAGTTCGAGCCCCATCATCAGCATCACGATCGACTGCTGTGTGAGCGCGCCGAACAGGCCGACGCTGAACAGCGCGGCGGCCAGCAGCAGGAACAGCTCCAGGTTCATCGGCCGATCCCTCCGCGGACCGGGTCGTCGGCCGTCCGCGCCTTCAGGTCGTCGCCGAACCGGTCGTAGCGGCCCCGGCGGGTGGCCAGGACGACGCTCGCGACGATGGTGGCGAACAGGGCGAGTCCCAGGGTCATCATGGTCAGCATCTGAGGACCCATCAGCGACAGGCCGAGGTCCATGGCCGGGTCGGCCGACTGCCCGCCGCGCCGCGGCGGCCAGGGCGCGAGAACGATCCCCGCGGCGAGCAGGACGAAGAGCGCCGCGCAGATCCAGGCCGCGCCCTGCTTGTTGTGGAGCATGGTCATCGGCATGAGCCCGGCCGGATTCATCATGTACATCACCATGAACACCGCCATGAGGGCCATCTCGATCGTCATCATCAGCACGATCACGACACCGAGGTAGTCCAGTCCGAGCAGCAGCACCTCTCCGCCCACGCACAGCAGCGAGGTGAGCAGGGCGAACGTCGCCCGCGCCATGGAGTCGAACCGGAACACCATGACCGCACCGGCCACGGCCGGCAGGGCGAGCGCCCAGAAGATCACGCCGTCGGACACGGGTGGCACCTCGCTCTCACCGGTTGATCACGACCACGGCGACGAAGAGCGCCTGGAGCAGCGACAGCGGCACCAGCACCATCCACGCCACCTCCATGTACCGCTCCATGCGCGCCACCGGCAGCGCCCGCCGCGCGGCCA
This sequence comes from Streptomyces sp. NPDC048600, assembly GCF_055587025.1. NCBI lineage: Bacteria > Bacillati > Actinomycetota > Actinomycetes > Kitasatosporales > Streptomycetaceae > Streptomyces > Streptomyces sp. NPDC048600. The sequence goes on from NZ_JBVJGZ010000011.1 coordinate 123,302, forward strand.
CCAGCAGGGCCAGGACGGCGGCGGTCTTCAGCAGCGTCCACGCCCAGCCCGGCAGCAGCGGGCCGTGACCGCCGCCCAGGAACAGCGGCACACTGAACCCGGCGGTCACCACCAGCAGCAGCCACCGCCCGCCGAGGAGCACCAGCCGGTCCGCGCCGGCCAGTTCGGCCGCCGCCCCACCGGCCGCGTCCCGGGCGAGGGGGTACGCGAACGGCCCCCAGAACGCCATCGCGAGCGCGCTCAGCAGATAGACGACGAACGCGACGGGCATCCACACCACGAACCACACGCCGTCCTGCGCCGCGACCACCTCCCCGACCCGCAGGGACCCGGCTCCCAGCGCGGCCGTGGTGATCGCGAACATATGGGGGAGTTCGTACGCCAGCCCCTGCGCGAGGAAGCGGTACCCGCCGATCAGCGACAGCGCGGAGTTCGGCCCCCAGCCCGCCAGCCACACGGCCGCCCACGCCAGGGCTTCCATCGCGTTGAACCACACGATGCCGACGGACGGATCGCTCACCGCGCGAAACCCCCAGGGCAGCACCGCTCCCGCGAGCACCGCGGCGACCGGGACCAGCACCACTCCCAGCCTGCCGAGCAACCGGTCGGACACCGTCGTACGGCGGGGCTGCTGGACGAGCAGGCGCAGGGTTTCACGCAACGGCTCCAGCGCCCGCAGCGCGGTCCCCCGCGTGCTCCCGGCGCGTCCGCGCTCGGCCGACGCCGACAGCGCCGCGTCGAATCCGGCCGTGACCACGGCGGCGACGGACAGGACGGCGGGAAGGGCGACGGCCGCCCACAGGGGCGCTGCGTCAGGCATGGGCCCCCTCGGTCACCGGTGCGAGCGCGAGTTCTTCGAGGTCGGGGTCCAGGCTGGCCAGGATGATCCGCGCGCAGGCGAACTCGGAGCCGGTCAGCAGTCCGGGGAGGACGTCGAGCAGCGCCGCCGAGGGCGGTCGTGGTCCGTCGAGCCGGCCGCGCGGGCCCGTGCGGTCGTCGGGCGGCAGGGGCTGTGTGTCGTCGAGCCCTTCGAGGGCGGCCTCGATCTCGCTGAGCCACCTCAGCAACCGGTCGTGGGCGTCACCGTTCGCGGCGAGCGCCGGGCCGCTCACTCCGGCGGCGCGCGCCCGGTCGGCGGGCAGGTGCCCCAGTCCGGCCAGGGACCAGCGCAGCGGGCGGGACCGTCGGATTCGGCAGAGTGTCCGGTCCAGCTCGCCGCCCGCGCGCTCGCGCGGTGCCCCCGACAGCAGTTCGTCGCGCAGCCGTCGGCATCGCGCAGCGGCGTCGGCCCAGCCGGCCACGGCAAGGAGCCGCCCCGCGCTGTCCAGATGTGCGGCACAGCGCCGACGCGCCGCGTCGTCCCTGGTGACCTCGTCGCCCCGCGCGGCCCGCAGCCAGGGCTCGTCCCAGAAGGGCAGTCGATCGCCGCCGGGCGGCACGGGGACGTGGTCCACCTCGACGGCCTGGGCGACGTCTCCTTGCAGGGTGAGCCTGAGGACCAGCCCGGCCGGCCAGTCGGGCAGGGCGGGTCCGAGCGGGAGGTGCAGCTGATCGAGGGTCAGGGCGTCGCGGTCCTGGGCCCTCTCGGCCATCGGCAGACCGGCGATCTCGCCCATGGCGTGCATGTCGTGCGAGCCGTGCGCGTCATGCATGCCGTGCGTGCCCTGGGCGTCATGTGTGCCCTGCATGTCGTGTCCTGAGGGCTCCGGGTGGGCGTGGCCGCCGCCGCGTTCCGGAGGAGCCGTGTGCTGGGCCCGGTCGTCGCGGTCCGTCACCGCCCTGTCGATCAGCTCCCGGCGCGCCCTTCCGAGTGCGTGCGCCGACTGACCGCTTTCCGTCACGGCGACACGTACGGCAGGCTCCGGCATCGACTGCTCGACGCCGTCCAGCCACCGTGAGTCCCCCGGCCCGGGGGCGCCGCAGACGACCAGGAGATCCGCCGCGGCGGGCGTAGCGGCCGACGGCCACCCCAGTCGGCGTACCTCTCTCTCCACCTCGAGCCGCAGTGCCGTGGCTCCGGGCAGGGTGACCGCCAGGACGGCCGGACGGCTCATGGCCGTACGCCGGGCAAGGCGCCTCAGGTCCACCGCAGAGCCCCCTCGCGCCAGGCGTACGCCACCGCGGCGAACAGGATCCCGAGGAAGAGGAACATCTCCACGACCGCCGGGGTGCCCACCTCCGCGACGACCTTGGCCCACGGGTACATGAAGAGCATCTCCATGTCGAAGGCCAGGAAGATCATGGTGACCGGGTACCAGCGGACATGGAATCGGGACACGGCGTGCTCGCCCGGCCGGAGGCCGCCGGAGAAGGGACCTGTCTCGAGCGGGGACCGCTCGGCCGCCAGCCATCCGCGCAGCCCGTAGAGGGCGGCCAGACCGGCGCCGACCACGCCGAGAAGCACCAGCATCGGCTGCCACGGGTCCATCCCGCCCGACCTCCGTTCTCGGCGTCCATCCGCACATGGTGCGCGACCGGCGGGCCCAGCCCCGGCAGGCAGGGCCAAACCACCTGAAACTGTCGTATTCGGCCAGGGTGCCGGAGGCGGCTCCCCGCCGGTCCGCGGGCACGCCGTGGAGCGCGCCCGGCCTCGTCCGCCCCGGTGAACCTGGCACGGTCGCGTCGCGCGGTGCCGCCCGTGTCGCGCCGGACGCCCCCCTCCGCTCCGCCCGACGACGACCCGCGGGGCGACGTTCCGCTGTGCGCTGTATCTCACACGATGTGCTGACACGTACTGAACGAGCCCCGCGAATGGGAGGGTTGGCTACCGGATGCGAGGCCGCGACGACGCGGCGGCCGCCGCGGGCTCGAACGGCGGCGCACGGGGCGGCATCCGGCGGCGTGACAACGGAAGAGGGTGGGCACGGGGTGGAGTTCAGGCTGCTGGGGACGGTGTCCGTGCTGAAGGAGCCGGGCGAACTGCCGCTCGGCCCGGCCAAACGGCGCAGTGTCCTCGCCGCGCTGCTGCTGCGGGCCAACTCCGCCGTCCCGGTGGGCCGTCTGATCGAGGCGGTGTGGGAGGAACAGCCTCCCGCGCGCGCCCGTACGGTCGTCCAGGGCCATGTCTCGCGGCTGCGGGCCCTCTTCGACGAGCACGCGGCGGCGGAGTACGGCGTCGAACTGGCCACGCGCGGCACGGCGTACGAGCTGCGTCTGCCCGAGCAGCTGCTGGACGTGCACCGCTTCGAGGAACTGGTGCGCCTGGCCAGGGGCCACAAGCACCCGGCGGACGCCGTGCCGGTGTTCCGCGAGGCGCTGGGGCTGTGGCGCGGCCCCGCGCTGACGGGCACGGCGACGAGCGAGCCTCTCTCAGCCGCCGCCGAGGCACTGGAGGAGACGCGGCTCGGTGTCGTCGAGAACCTCGCCGCCGCCTACGGACGGCTCGGTGACCATGTCGCGGCGGCGACGCTCCTGCGCGCGGAGTCCGTGGCGCATCCGCTGCGCGAGTCGCTGGTGGCGGCGCTGGTGCTGGCCCTGTACCGGGCGGGCCGTCAGTCGGACGCGATGGAGTGCTACCACCGGACGAGGGCGCAGCTCGCGGAGGAACTGGGCGTGGATCCCGGTCCTGCGCTGCGCGCGGCCTATCAGGCCCTGCTGCGCGGTACCGGCCCGAACGGGCAGATGCCCGAGGCGCAGGCCGTCGCGGCCGGCCGGCCCGACGCGCACGGCGGCGCGGTGGCGCTTCTGAACGACCCAGGCGCCCCGTCGGGTGAGGTCGTGGAGGCGGTGCTCGCGGCGGAGGGAAGCGCGGCCGAGGGGTCGGTGCCGTTCCCGGCCCCGGACCTCCTTCCCCGCACCCCGCGGGGTTTCGTCGGGCGGGCGCAGGAGCTCGCCGCGCTGGACGCCGCCGTCGCGTCGGCCAGGATCGCGGTCGTCACCGGTCCGGCCGGGGTCGGCAAGACCGCGCTCGCACTGCACTGGGCGCACGAGCGCGCGGCGGCCTATCCGGACGGTGTGCTGTACGCCGATCTCCGGGGTTTCAGTCCGGACGAGGGGGTCGAACCGGGCGATGCGCTGCGCGAGTTCCTGGCCGCTCTCGGTGTGCCGCCCTGCCGTGTACCGGAGTCGGCGACCGCGGCGGCCGCGCTGTACCGCTCGCTCACCGAGAAGCTCGCCCTGCTCGTGGTCCTGGACAACGTCCGTGGCGCCGACCGGGCCCGGCCGCTGCTGCCGGCCGGTTCCCGGAGCGCGACCGTGGTGACGTCCCGGCTCCGGCTGGGCGGTCTGGTCGTCACCGAACTCGCCCGTCCGGTCCCTGTCGACGTCCTCGGGCCCGACGCGTCCACCGCCGTGCTCGCGGCGGCCGTGGGCCCCCGGGTCGACGCCGAGCCGTCAGCCGCCCGGCGGCTCGCCGCGCTCTGCGACGGTCTCCCGCTGGCGCTGCGGGTGACCGCCGCGCAGCTCGCCGCCCGGCCCGGCTGGCGCCTGTCCGACCTGGCCGTGGAGCTCGCCGACGAGCAGCGCCGGCTGTCGCTGCTGTCGGTGGACGACTCCGGGGGCTCCGGTTCGCAGGGGGTCGCCGCCGCGCTGCATCTGACCGTCGAGGGCCTGCCGGAGGAGGCCGCCCGGCTGTTCCGGCAGCTGGGGGTGCTGCCCGGCCCGGACCTGGACCGGGCCGCGGCCGCCGCGCTGATGGACCGGATGCCCACGGTCGCCGCCGAGGCCCTGGACCGGCTCTGCGACGCCCATCTGCTCACCGAGTACGCGCCCGGCCGCCACACGCTGCACGACCTGGTCCGGCTCTACTCCCGCGGCCTCGACGCCGACGAGGACGCGCTGCTGAGGCTGCTGGACCACTACACGGTCACCGCCCTGGCCGCCACGCGCGCCGCCGAGCCGGACGACCGGGCGTGCTGCTCCCTGCCGTCGAACGCCCGTCTGCCGCGCGCCGGAGCGCCGCTGTTCGCGGGCCGGGACGCCGCGCTGCTGTGGTACGCGGCCGAACGCGACAACCTCGCCGCCGCCGTCGCGGCGGCCCGTGCGGCCGGGCACCACGACCGTGCCTGGCGGCTGGGCATCCTGCAGTGGCCGTACATCCTGTGGAACGCGCACGACGGCTGGACGCCTCTCCTGGAGGACGCGGTCGACTCGGCCGCCCGCGCCGCCGACCCCGACGGCGAGTCCCGGGCCCGCGCGCTCGTCGGCTGGGTGCTCACCCAGGAGAACCGGCTCCAGGAGGCGCTGGGGCATCTGCGGCTGGCGCCCGCGCTCGCCGCGCGGGCCGGGGACGTGTCCAGCGAGGCGACCGCGCTGGTCAATCTCACGGTCGCGCTGGACAGATTCGGGGTGAGCGAGGAGTCCCTCGCGCACACCGCCAGGGCCGTGACGCTCGTGCGCGGCAGCGGGGACGTGATGACGGAGCTGCTGGCGCTGGAGCACCGCGCGCGCCAGCTGATCACCGTGGGCGACCCCGCGGGCGCGCTGGCCTGCGCGCGTGAGGGGCTCGCGCTGGACGGCGACACCACCAACGGTCTCGTGGGCATCCGGCACAGCATGCTGACCGCCACCGCCGGTGCGGCCTTGATGAGTCTGGGGAAGACCACCGCGGGCATGGCCGCGCTCACCCGGGCCCGCCAGCTGGCCTCGGCCCACGGTTACAAGGAGGGCGTGCAGCGGGCGGAGGCCGCCTTCCGACAGCTCGGCATCGCGACGGCAACGCGGCGTTAGCCGGGCGTTAGCCGGGCGGCAGACGAACGGCGAAACGCCCGGTGAGTCTGTGACCGACCACGAGGACGTCCCTGGACAGCGCCCGACCAGCGCGACCGGGGCACGTCACCGGGGGCCGGGCCGACGCGACGTACGGGGGTGCCCGGCCCCGGACGACCTGGCGCAGAAGGGAGACGGACAATCGTGCACACGAGACGGGTGGCGGTGACCGTCCACGCGAGCGATCCGCTCAGCCGGACCGGACTCATCAGCCATTTACAGCACCAGCCGACGATCGACGTCGTCGCCGGACGCGAGCACCCGGAGCAGGACGGCACGGGGGTCGCGGTGATGCTCATGGACCGGGTCGACGAGCTCACCACGGCCGAACTGCGCCGGCTGGTGCGCGGCGGGGAGCAGCGCGTCGTACTGATCGCCCGCGATCTGCGCGAGCCCGATCTGCTCGCGGTGGTCGACTACGGGGTGCGTGCCATCCTCTGGCGTCACCAGGTCACCGAACAGCGTCTGCTGAGCGCGGTGCACAGTGCGGCGCGCGGCGACGGCGAGCTGCCTCCCGACCTGATCAGCCGGCTGCTGAACCAGGTGGGACGGCTGCACCGGGCGAGCACCTCCGGTTCGGCGGTCCCGCTGTTCGGGCTGGCTCCGCGCGAGGTGGACGTGCTGCGGCTGCTCGCCGACGGACTCGACACCCGGCAGGTCAGCGAGAAGCTCGCCTACTCCGAACGCACCGTGAAGAACATCCTGCACGCCCTGATGACACGCCTGTGCCTGACCAACCGGGCCCATGCGGTCGCCTACGCGTTCCGTGAGGGCTACATCTGATGATCCACGAGATGGACGAGGCGCTGCGCCGCCTCCTGGACCCGGCGGTCGACGGCGACGTCTCCTTCGAGGCGCCCACGCGCGACTGGGCCGCCCGCCGCACCACACCGACGCTGAACGCCTATCTGTACGACATCCGTGAGGACGTGGCGCGCCGCGAGCGCGGTGCGTACGCCGAGCGCGACGCCCGCGGTGTCGTGCTGCAACGGCGCCAGCCCAGACGCTGGTTCCGGCTGTCGTACCTGGTGACGGCGTGGACCTCCCGGCCGCAGGACGAACACCGGCTGCTGTCGGCCGCCCTGGCGCTGCTGCTGCCCCACGAGGCACTGCCGGACGAGGCGATGCCCGAGGTGGTGCGGGGCCTTGCGGCCTCCGTTCCGCTGACCGTCGCGGTTCCTCCGGCCGAGGGGCGCTCGCTGGCGGACATCTGGTCGGCGCTGGGCGGGGAGCTCAAGCCCTCGCTCGACGTGGTGATCAGCACGCCGTTCCCCGTCACCCCGGTGTACGAGGTGGCGCCCGCGGTCACCGAGGGCGCGGAGATCAGGGTGCGGGGCGTCGACGGGGAGCCGTCGGACGCGCGGCCGCGCATGCTGCGGCGCACGGGGGGCCAGACATGAGCCCGTGGCACTCCGGGGCGGGCGAAGGGAGGGCCCCGCGATGAGTACGGACCGCCTGCTGGACCTGCTCGAGACGCTGCGGGAGCGGGTCGCGGCCCTGGTCCAGGCCCGTGCCGCCGACGACCCGACGGCCCGCGACCCGCTGCGGGGCCTGTACGTCAGCCACGACACGGCCCTGCGCCTGGCGACGACGTCGCCGCGTCCCGGAGACCGGGCGGTCACGATGCCGGACGTGCAGGACGGCGGCGACCGGCTCGCCCTGCTCGCACGGACGTTCACGCTCACCCCGCTGGACCTGTCCGTCCTGGTCGCGGCCCTGGCCCCGGACGTGGACCGGGGGTTCGAGGCCCTGTACGGCTTCCTCAACGACGACGTGGGGAGGCGGCGCGCCACGGTGGCGCTCGCCCTCGACCTGGCGGGCACCGGGCCCCACGACGCGGCCGCCCGCGACCGCTTCCACCCCCGGGCTCCGCTGTGCTCCGGCGGGCTCCTGGTCGTCGAGGACGAGGACCGGCCGCTGCCCGGACGGTCCTTGCGGGTGCCGGAACGGGTGGTGGCCCATCTGCTCGGCGACGACACGAGGCTGGACCCGGACCTCTCGGCGGCCGGAGTGGAACTGCTCCTTCCTGTTCCGTCGGAGGGCACGGAGGGCACGCCCTCCGCCCCGTCGGCGGGCCCGCTCGCCGCACTGACCGGGCGCATCTGCGGCGCCGGGCCGATCAGCGTTCATCTGCGGGAGCGGCGCCCGACCGGCGCCGCCGCCGAGTCCGTCGCGGCCGCGCTGCGCGCCCGGGGACGGACCGTGCTGCGGCTGCGGCCGGACTCCGACGGCACCACGGTGGGGTCCGCCCTGCTGCGGGAGGCCCGGCTGCGCGGCGCGGCCGTCGTGGTCGCCCCGCTGCCGCCCCACCCCGGACCGCTGATCCGCGCCCTGTGCGCACCGGATGTGACGCTGGTCCTGGCCGGTCCACAGGCCCCGGACCCGGACTGGGCACCGGGCGTCACGCTGCTGTCCCTCGACGCCCCCGACGCCGACGCGGCGACGCTCGACGTCTGGGAGCGGGAACTCCCCTCACCGAAGCGGGACTTCGACCTCGGCGCGGTCGTCGCGCCGTACCGGCTCGGCGAGGACCGGATCCGCACCGCCGCGCGCTCGGCCGAGGCTCTCGCCCGGTTCGAGGGCACGGCGCTGACCGCCGCGCAGATCCAGCGCGGGGCCCGGCTGATGTCCGCGCCCCTGCTCGACAGCCACGCACGTCGCGTCCGGCCCGCCGTCGGCTTCACCGATCTGGTGCTGCCCTCGGAACCGCTGGCGATGCTGCGCGAGCTGGCCGGACGCGCCCGCGACCGCGACCGGGTGCTCGGCGACTGGCGGCTGCGCCCCGGCGGCGGCCGGGGCCGGGGCGTGGTCGCGCTCTTCGCGGGCGAGTCCGGCACCGGCAAGACGCTGGGCGCCGAGGTCGTGGCCGGCGAACTGGGCCTGGACCTCTACGTGGTGGACCTGTCCTCGGTCGTGGACAAGTACGTGGGCGAGACGGAGAAGAACCTCGAGCGGATCTTCACCGAGGCGGACCGGACCGACTGCGTGCTCCTGTTCGACGAGGCCGACGCCGTCTTCGGGAAGCGTTCCGAGGTCAACAGCTCGCACGACCGCTACGCCAACCTGGAGAGCGCCTACCTCCTCCAGCGGCTGGAGTCCTTCGACGGGATCGCCGTCCTGACGACCAACCTGCGGGCCAACATCGACGAGGCGTTCACCCGGCGTCTGGACCTGGTCGTGGACTTCCCGTTCCCGGACGTGGAGCAGCGGGTGGCGCTGTGGCACTCCTGCCTCGAGGGCGCCCCGCTGGCGGCCGACGTCGCGGACGCGGTGGCGGAGTGCGCGAAGGGGTTCGAGCTGGCGGGGGGCGCGATCCGGTCGGCGGCGGTGACCGCCGGATACCTGGCCGCCGGGCGGGACGGCCGGGTGACCGGAGACGACGTACGGGCGGCGGCCCGGCGGGAGTACCAGAAGGCGGGGCGGCTGCTGCCGGACACGCGGGAGCCCTGGGCGGTCTGACGGGTGCGTGGGGTACGTGGAGTTCGTGGGGTGGGGTGTGGCGTGTGAGGCCTGTGTGAGGCGGGGGTCCGCGCCTCCCTCGGCGTACGGAGCCGGGTGTGAGGAGGGGGCCAGCGCCCCCCTCGGCGTGCGGAGTCGGGTGTGAGGAGGGGGCCCGCGCCCTTTCAACGTGCAGGCCCCGTTCAGGGAAACGTCCCGTACGCACCCTCTCGGCGTACGGGACGCTGCTCGCGGCACGCGGTCAGTGCACTCCCCCGCCCAGCATCTTGCGCAGGGTCGCCCAGTCGACGACCCCGGTGGCGGACAGTCCCATGGCCGACTGGTACTCACGGATGTGCGCGGCGACGCTGTCGCTGTAGCGGGTCGGCGCTTCGCTGCCCGTGCGGAACCAGTCGATGCCGAGCTCTGCGTTGGCGTGCGCGACGTCGAGGTCGTGGGCGTCGAAGCCGCGGTTCATCGCCCACCAGAAGGCCGCCATCACCTGGGTGGTCTGCCAGCTGGTCGTGCCCGGCCGCACCTGGTCCGGCTTCACGCTCTGGACCCACATCGAGGTCAGGGTGGCCCGGCCGAGGGTGCCTTCCTGATCCGTGTCGAGGATCTTGGCGGTGTTCCTGTCGTCGCTGTCGCTCTTGCGCTGGTAGCAGACGATGGAGTCGCGCGTGGCCTTGTCGATCACGCCCCGGCTCCAGTTCCCGCGCAGGGTGCAGGGGTTGGAGTCGCCCATCGCGGCCAGCCGTTCCTGGGCGAACTCGACGACGGGGTCCTTCTCGTATCCCATCCCCCAGGGCGGCCCGGTCTTGGCGGGCTTCGGTGCCGCCGGTTCGCCGCCGCCGTCCGCGGGTGCGCCGGCGTCGGGGGCGCCGCCCTCGGAGCCGCCGTCGCGCGAGCCGCTCCCGGAACCGCCGTCCGGACCGCCGCCCTCGTCGCCGGGCGGCGGCGCGCCCTCCGGGGTCGGGCCCGCAAGGGCGTCGTCGCCGGTGTCAGGCAGGTCGGGCGCGTCGGGGAGGGGCTCGCCGTTGCCCTGGGGCACGGGGTCCGCCTCCTGCGTCGCGCGCAGTTCCTTGGCCGTGCTGACGGTCTTCGGTGAGAAGCCGAACCACAGGACGGCGAAGGCGATCACGGCCGTGGCCAGGAGTCCGGCCACGGCCACCAGCCAGGGCCCGAGAACGGGCCGCTGTGTGTAGCCACCCTCCAGCACCTTCGGGACGTCCTCGTCCGGCCGGCGCAGCGCCACCGTGAACCGGTGAGTCTGCTCGCCGCCGGTCCACCGCACGGCCTGGGGCCGCACCGATATCCCGGCGAACGCGGCATGCCCCGGCGCGATCTGCGCGGCCGTGGGCTCGATCTCGCACTCCAGCCGGTCGCTCTCGTCGCGGGCCGTCAGCGCCAGGGTCAGCGGCGTGTTGCCCAGATTGTCGACGGCGAGGCGGGCCTTCCCCCGGAACCGGCCGGTGAGCGTGGGCGGCAGCAGCTCGGCGCGCATCTCGGTGAACGGCGCGACGGTCAGCCGCCCCTCCACGACGTCCCGGACGACGGTGTTCTCTCGAGGCTCGACGCGTATCCCGTATGTGACGGGACCGGCCTGCGCGTCCGGGGAGCGCGGCGGGGCGAACGAGATCTCGGCCGTTCCCTCCGCGCCCGGGTAGAGCCGCAGTACGTCGGGTTCGACGCGCCCCCAGCCGGCGGGCCTGCCGACGAGCGACAGCCGGTACTCCTCGACGGTGTCACCGGTGTTGCGCACCCGCAGCCGGGCACCCGCCCGCGCCCCGGGTTCGACACTCACCTCGGCCGGGTCCAGAGAGGTCCACATGGTCATGGAGCGCAGGCTAGGGCGCGGTTCCCTTTGCCGAGTGCCCGAACGACCCGCGTTCCGGGCAACGTTCGCTGCCCTTGTCCACGCAGCCCGAGGACCGGTCGGACCGGATGTCCGTGAGGGCAGCCGCGGTTGCCCTCACGAGCGCCTCTTCGTTCCTCGCCGCGTGCACACCCGCGCGACGAGAGTCGACGCAGGACGACCGCGGCCCCCCGGACGAGGAGGGAAGCAGGCCAGGACCGGCGATGTGCTCCCGGACTCCTGGACGTGAGCACGACGTTCGCGCCGTACGCGTCCGGACTTCCGCCCGGTCACCCGTGCGGGGCGTGCACGAGCCGGAGGTCCGCCGCGCCCCCAACTGCCGACAAGGAGCAACCGATCGTGCCCACCTATCTGTCCCCCGGCGTCTACGTGGAGGAAGTCGCCGGCGGGTCCCGGCCCATCGAGGGCGTCGGGACCTCGGTCGCGGCCTTCGTGGGCCTCGCGCCGACCGGACCGCTCGACGAGCCCACGCTGGTGACCAACTGGTCGCAGTTCGTGGCGGCGTTCGGGGACTTCACGGACGGCTACTACCTCGCGCACTCCGTCTACGGCTTCTTCAACAACGGCGGGACCGCCGCCTACGTCGTCCGCGTCGGCGGCACGGACAGCCAGGGCGCCGCGCAGGCCCCGGCGGGTTCGGCGGCGGCCCCCGAGCCGGTGACCGTACCGGGCGAGGCCGTGGCGCTGGGCCCGTTCAGGGTCGCGGCGATCACCGCCGGATCCGCGCAGGACGGCGCCCTCACCGTCGACGTGCAGGACGTCGAGGGCGACACCGAGCGGTTCAAGCTGGTCGTCAAGGACGGCGAGAAGGTCGTCGAGAGCTTCGATGTCAGCACGAAGAAGACCGCGCGCAACTACGCCGTCACCCAGATCCGCCAGCGCTCCAAGACGATCGTGCTGGAAGAGGCCGCTCCCGGCGGGCAACCGGCCAGGCCGGACGCACAGTCCGTGGTCCTGGCGCCCCCCACGACGGCGACCGCGCCCGCCGTGTACCGCCGCGGTGACGCCGTCGCGGTCCCGGAGCCCGGACGGTTCATCGGTGACTCGGCGGACCGTACCGGCTTCGGTGGGCTGGAGGCGTTCGACGAGGTCAGCATGGTCGCCGTGCCCGACCTGATGTCGGCCTACCAGCAGGGAGTCCTCGACCTGGAGCAGGTCAAGGCTGTGCAGCTCGGCCTGGTCGCGCACTGCGAGCTCATGGGCGACCGGATGGCCGTACTCGACCCGCCGCCCGGGCTCAACGCCCGCGACATCCGCAAGTGGCGTCAGGAGACGGCCGGTTACGACTCGCGGTACGCCGCGCTCTACTACCCGTGGATCAAGGTGTTCGACCCGGCGTCCGGGCAGACCCGCACCGTCCCGCCCTCCGGGCACATGGCCGGCGTCTGGGCCCGCAACGACTCCGAGCGCGGCGTGCACAAGGCCCCCGCGAACGAGATCGTGCGCGGCGCGACCGACCTGGAACTGCAGATCACCCGCGGCGAACAGGACCTGCTCAACCCCGTAGGCGTCAACTGCATCCGCGCGTTCCCCGGCCGCGGCATCCGTGTGTGGGGCGCCCGGACCCTGGCCTCCGACCCGGCGTGGCGCTACCTCAACGTCCGCCGCTACTTCAACTACCTCGAAGAGTCGATCCTCATCGGCACCCAGTGGGTCGTCTTCGAGCCCAACGACCAGGCTCTGTGGGCCCGTATCCGGCGCAACATATCCGCGTTCCTCGTCAACGAGTGGCGGTCCGGGGCCCTGTTCGGGCAGCGCCCCGAGGACGCGTTCTATGTGAAGTGCGACGCGGAGACCAACCCCGCCGAGTCCGTGGACCTCGGCCGGGTCGTCTGCGAGATCGGCATCGCGCCCGTCAAGCCGGCCGAGTTCGTGGTCTTCCGCCTCGCCCAGTTCTCGGGAGGCGGGGGCGAGTTGGAGGAGTAGTACGGGGCCGTCCTCGTGCCCCTGCGGCTCCGTGATCCCGCCATACCTCGCGAACAGCGCGCCCGCGCACATCTGTCCCGTCCCGTCCCGTCCCGACAAGGAGTAACACCGCATGTCCCTGCAACCCGGCGACGCGCTCACCACACACAACTTCGGCCTCCAGATCGACGGAGTCATGGTCGAGTACCTCCAGGAGGTGAGCGGTCTGACGATGGAGCAGGACGTCATCGAGTACCAGCAGGTCTCGGCCGACGGCAGGCCCGTGGTGAAGAAGATGCCCGGTGTGAAGAAGGCCGGTGAGTGCACGGTCACCCGCGGGATGACCCAGAGCGCGGTCTTCACCGAGTGGATCAACAAGTCCATCGCCGGTGACATGGGATCTGCGCGCAAGAACGCCACGATCATGATGATGGACTACCAGAACAACCCGGTGAAGCGGTACAACCTGCGCAGCGCCTGGTGCAGCAAGGTCGAGACCAGCGGGGTGAAGGCGGGCGACGCGTCCGCGCTCACCGAGGCCGTCACCATCGTGTTCGAAGAGCTGGTCATCGAGTGAAGCGCGGCGAAGGCCCTGCGGGTACCGCCGTCATGCCTCCCCCCGCACCGCGTCAACACGAGCCGCTGCGCACGGAGTTCCGCTTCGAGCTGCCGCGCGGCTTCGTCGACGAGCTGGGCACGGTCCACCGCGACGGTGTCATGCGGCTGGCGACGGCCCGCGACGAGCTGGTCCCCCTGCGGGACGTGCGGGTCCGGGAGAACCCCGCCTATCTGTCGGTCGTACTGCTGGGCCGGGTCATCACCCGGCTCGGCACACTGCCGGCCGTGCACGACGGCACCGTGGAGAACATGTTCGCCTCCGACCTGGCGTTCCTCCAGGACTTCTACCGGCAGATCAACGCGGAGGGGCACACGCGAGCCGCCGTGGCCTGCCCGCACTGCCAGGAGTCCTTCGAGGTCGACCTGGCGGGGAGCCGCCTGGGGGAATCGTGACGTACGGGGCCGACCGGATCGAGGAGGAGACCGCGTACCTCGCCTACCGCTTCCACTGGTCCCTGGACGACATCCTCGATCTTGAACACACGGACCGCAAGAGATACGCCGCACAGGCCGCGGCACTGACGGAGCGCACACAGGCGTAGCGAGACCAAGGGGGTGCACAGGGTGGGGATGTTCAGCAGATGGCGGTCCGGCAGGACGGGGGTCTCCCGGGCCGACGATTCCGGTGTTCCCGGTGTGCCCGCCGTCACCGGCGGTGCCGACGAGGGGCTGTCCGTACCACCGCCCCTCGTCGGCGACGCCTGGGCGTCCCTCCCGCCCGTGCAGCGTGTGCTGGGGCGCCCGCGCTCCGTCACGCATCCGGGATTCGCGGACTCCCTCACTACTCACCGGAATCCCTCTCTCCAGCGGGAGTTGGGGCATGGTCTCGCCGCCGACGCACCGAGCGGGCTGCTGCTCGACGTGGCGCGTCCGGCGCCGGAGGCGCGCGCGGGCGGTGCGGGTCCGGACGTTCAGCTGCCCTCGGCGGCTGCCGGCCCTCTTCCGGCGTCCCGGAACGCACTCGGGCACCGCGAGCGCCCGGCCGCGCCGTCCGTCCAACGGACCGCCGGGGCCGCGCCCGTACCGGATCTCCGCACCGGTCGGACGGAACACGTCCGCCCGTCAGGGACTTCCGTCCACGAGGGCATCGGCCGACCGGAGGCAGCAGGTTCGCCTCCTTCTGCCCCGGGCCACACCCCAGTGGCCGGTACCGGTGGGCCGATCGTTCAGCGAGCCACTCCGGTCGCGTCCGCCGTCCAGCCGTCCCGTGACCCGCTCACCGTCGCCCGTGCCGTGGGCCCGACGCATCCGAAACGGCAGCTGCGTGCCGCGAACGCGCCCGTCGTCGACGGGCGGCCGCCGTTGGCACCTGCCGGCGGCGAGCGCGCCGAGGCGCCCGAGGTCGATACCTCGGCCTCAGGGCGGCCCACGGTCGCTCCCGCGGTCCTCCCCTCGGCCTCGACGCCGCCCACAGCCGCTCCCGACGTCCACCCCTCAGCCCCAACGCCACCCACAGCCGCTCCCACGGTCCGGCAGACCGCCGATGTGCAGCGCGCGGAAGCGCCGACGGTGCCGAGCGCACCCTCGCCCGCGCCCGGCGCACCCGCACTCACACCCGGTGCCACGGTCCCGGCACCGCCCCCAGCTGTCCCGGCCCCGTCTTCCCCCGACGGGGCCGGGACACCCACCCCCCGCCCACGAACGGCACCGACGGGAGGCCGTCCGGTGATACGGCGCTCACGCCGTGCCCCAGGTGCCGACTGGAGCGTGCCCTCCCCCGCCCCTCGCAAGGGCATCGGCGCCCCGCTGCAGCGCAGTGCACCGGACGCACCGGCGCGTCCCGCACCTACGACGCCACGCCGTTCCCCGATCGGCCCGCCCCTGCCGTCGGGCCCCGCAGGCCCCAACCAGGTCCGGGCCTCCGAGACCGCCGGTCCTGCCACGCCCGGCCCGGCCCCGGCGACCAGTTCGGGTCGGCACGACGTACGCCCCGCACAGACGACGACCACGCCCGGCGGCCCGGCGCCGCAGGCCGTGACGCCAAGCTCCACCCCCACTCAGGCGCCATCCGCGACCTCCAAAGCGCTTTCGCCCAGCACGGCTCCCGTCCAGCTGCCGCCCGCCGGGCCGGCACCGGCCGAGGCCGGACCCACCACGGGATCCACGACACCGTCCTCATCGCCCAGGTCCCGCGGCACCGGGAGCACGCCCACGGCCGACTCCGGCGAACCGGCCATCGCTCGGCGAACGTCCGCGGTCCCCACCAAGGAGCCCTCCTCCTCGGGCAGCCCCGAACCGGTCCGAGCCCTCCAGCGACGAACCGCCCCGCCCAGCTCACAGCCCCCGCAGAGTGTGGTCTCCCCCACCGGTTCCGCGCCCGTGCAGCGGCGCGCCACGGCCCCGAGGAACCCGGCCGAGCGGGGTACTCGCACGGAGGATGCCGTAGGACACGGACGGCCCCCCGCCCCCGC
Source organism: Streptomyces sp. NPDC048600 (assembly GCF_055587025.1). Taxonomy (NCBI): domain Bacteria; kingdom Bacillati; phylum Actinomycetota; class Actinomycetes; order Kitasatosporales; family Streptomycetaceae; genus Streptomyces; species Streptomyces sp. NPDC048600. The sequence continues at coordinate 139,256 of NZ_JBVJGZ010000011.1, forward strand.
GCACGGCCTGTCCAGCACTCCGCAACCCCGGGCTCAGAGCCAAGCCGTACTCCCCCTCGCCACCGCCCGCCCGCTCACCCCGCGCCGCCCCACTCACCAGAGTCCGCCCGCGGCCGGACCGATCCCGCACACCGCCGACACGGCTTCCCCCTCCGCACCGCGGCAACCACCCCTGCCGCCTCACACGCCACACCAACCGCCCCTGACGCCCGGCGCGCCACACCCGCCGCTGTCCTCTGGCGCGCCCGCCGCCCTCCCGGCACCCGTACAACGCGCCCAGGCCCGACCCGCCTCGGCGGCCCCCGGCCGCCCCACGGGGCTCGTCGTGCCGCTCACGCCCCCACCGGCCACCCGAACCGCCTCCCCTCGGCCCGCCGTCCGACGGCGAGCGGCGAGCAGCTCTCCGCCCGCCACGAGCGCGCCCCGGCCACCGGAGCCGAACACCTCCTCCGCGCCTGAACCGAGCCCGAGCCCCCCGGCGAGCACCCCGCCACCTCCGGTCCAGCGCGCCCAGGCCCCGCCCTCCGCCCGACCGCCCTCCGCCTCCGCGAGGCCCGCCCCGGCGCTCCCCGCTCGTACCTCCCCGTCGGCCGAGGCATCGCCTGCCGCCGACAACTCCCCAGCCCAGTTGGACGAGTTGGCGCGTCGGCTGGTGGCGCCGCTGTCCCGGCTGCTGCGCGCGGAGCTCCGCGCGGACCGTGAGCGGGTGGGCCGCCTGCGCGACCACGGCCGCTGACCGAACGCGCCGAGCCGGCCGTCGGCCACCCTCCACCCCGTCCGAGACAACTCCACCAGCGAGAACTTCGTCCGAGAGAACCCCGATGCCTCAACCGCAGGACCCCGCATCCACCGTCTTCTTCCAGCTCACGATCGACGGCCAGGACCTCGGTCTGTTCAACGGCTGCGACGGCCTGGCCTCCGAGGTCGAGGTGGAGCAGCGCCACGAGGGCGGCAACAACGGCTTCGTCTGGCAGCTCCCCACCAGGGTGACCTTCTCCACGATCCGGCTCACCCGTCCCCTCACCCCCGACACCGCCCGGGTCGCGGCCTGGATCTCGTCCCTGGCCTCCGGGATCACCCGGCCCACAGCGCAGATCGCCGCACTGCGCGCAGACCGGTCGGTCGTGGCGCAGTGGGGTCTGGTGGAGGTGCTGCCGGTGCGCTGGACGGGGCCGACGCTGGACCCGTCCAGCCCGTCGGTGGCGACCGAGACCCTGGAGATCGCGCACCACGGCTTCACGGACGCGGGAGGGGCCTGACGATGGCTGCCCCCACCGGCGGAAAGGCCGCGCGAGGTCTCGCCCGCGCCTCCCTCGCCATCCATCAGCCGCCCGCCACGCTCGGCGGCGGAACGGGCGGCCTGATCGGTGAGGTGCGCTTCCAGTTCAACCCGGACCAGCTCAGTCTCACGCGCGGCGCGAACTGGCACACCGAGCCCGCGGTCGCCTACACACGGGGAGCGCCGCCGAAGTTCACCGGCAGCCAGCCGGCCACCCTGCAACTCGACGTGTTCCTGGACGCCTCGGGCACGCCGAGGTCGACCGCCGTCCAGAGCCAGGTCGAACTCCTGCTCTCCTGCTGCGAGGTGACGGCCCAGAGCGTCAACTCCAAGGCGCCCAGCCCGCCGTGGGTGGTGTTCTCGTGGGGGTCCTTCTCGACGGTCCAGTTCACCGCCTATGTCACGAGTGCCGCCGCCACGTACACGCTGTTCGGCCCCAACGGCGTCCCGCTGCGCGCCACTTGCTCGCTCTCGCTCACGGAGATCGCGTCCCCGGCGAAGGGCCAGAACCCGACCTCGGGCGCGCTCTCGGCGCGTCGCGTGCACCGGACCGTCGCCGGTGACTCGCTGGCGCTGCTCGCGTGGCGCGAGTACGGCGACGCGACCCGCTGGCGGCTGATCGCCGAGGCCAACGGCATCGACGACCCCATGCGCCTGCGTCCCGGCACGGAGCTGCTGCTCCCGTCCGCCACCGAGTCACCGGAGCGGGGGACCGCGGCGTGAGCGAGCAGACCTTCACCACCGTCCTGCATGTGACGCTCGACGGGACCACGCTGCCGGATCCGCTGGCGCTCCGGCTCACCGAGGGCTGGGTGGACGCCAGCGTCAACGTGCCCTCCGCCTTCCAGCTCACGTTCAGCGACGAGGACGGCACGCTGACCGAGAAGTTCCCCTACCTCAGGGTCGGCGCGGCGGCGGTGCTGTCGCCCTGTGCCGGCGGCAGGACTGGCGAGCCGATGATCACCGGTGAGGTGACCGCCGCGGAGGTGGACACCTTGCCCGGACACGGCCGTTACCTGATCCTGCGCGGCTACGACCCGGGGCACCGGCTGCTGCGCAACCGGCGCGTCGAGGGCTACCCGAACATGACCGCGGCCGACATCGTCCGCAGACTCGCCGCCCTCAACGGCGTCCGTCTCGGCCGGGTGGACGCGACACCCACCGTGTACGAGCTGGCCACCCAGCCCAACACCACCGACTGGGACTTCCTGTCCCGTCTCGCGCGCGAGAACGACGTACGGCTGTCGTTCGACCCGCGGGGCCGCCTCTCCTTCGCCGCGCTCCCTCCCGCGTCCTCCGCGCCGTCCGACACCACGCCCGCCGCGCAGAGCCCCTACGTCCTGGACTTCGGGCACAACACCCTGCACAGCAGGGTGTCCGTCACCGCCGCGGGACAGGTCGACACGGCCGACGTACGGGGCTGGGACCCCCGTACGCGACAGGAGCTGTCCTCGCCCACGCCCGCGCGGTCCAGTACGGAGATCCTGTCCGACATCACTCCCGCGCGGCTCGCCGCGCCCTTCGGCCCGGCCCGGCTCACCGCGACCGGCACGCCGTTCACCACGCAGTCCGCGGTGACCCAGGCCGCGCGGGCCCTCGCGGACGACGTGGCGGGGTCGTTCGCGGAGCTGGAGGTCGCGGTGACCGGGAATCCCGCGCTGATGCCGGGGCAGCCGGTCGCCGTGAAGGGCGCGGGCTTCCCCTTCGAGGGGCGGTACACCGCCACCGGTGTCCGTCATGTCTTCGCCTCCGGACGGCAGTTCACCTCCTGGCTGACCGTGTCCGGACGGCAGTTCCGCTCGCTGTACGGCACCGCCTCCGGCGGCCGGGACAGCACACCGTCCCTGCCCGGCGTCGCCGTCGCCCTGGTCACCAACACCAAGGACCCGCTCGCCCAGAACCGGGTGCGGCTGCGCTTCCCCTGGCTCTCGGCGACGTACGAGAGCGACTGGTGCAGGGTCGCCCAGTTCGGCGGCAAGGGAGGCGGCGGACTGATGCTGCCCGAGGTCGGCGACGAGGTGCTGTGCGCCTTCGACCGCGGTTCCCTGGAGCATCCGTACGTGCTCGCGGGGCTGTACAACGGCGTCGACCGGCCCACCCCGGCCACCGACAACGCCGCCGCCGTGGACCCGACGAGCGGGCGGGTGCAGTGGCGGTCGCTGACCTCCCGCAGCGGACACACCGTGGAGCTGCGCGAGGCCGGCGGCAGGACACGCGCCTCACACGGCATCCGGCTGCGCACCGGGCAGAACAAGCTCAGCATCGAGCTGAACGAGGCCGGCACGACCCTCACCGTCTCCAGCGACGGGACCGTCACCATCAGCGGTACGCGGGGCGTGACCATCACCTCCGGCGCCGACCTCACCCTCACCGCCACCGGCAGGATCAACCTCGACGCGGGGCTCGGGGTCGACATCAAGGCCGGGCCGAAGTTCAAGGTCCAGGCGGTCACCCAGGGCGTGCTCAACGCGCCGTCCCTGATCACCTCGACCGTCCCCGTGCCCAACCCCGTCATCGCCAACCTGCCGTTCTGAGAAACGGCGGAGGAAAGGGGTCACCTCATGAGTGAGCACTTCGTCGGAGCGGGCTGGGCCTTCCCGCTGCGCACCGCGCCCCGCGGGTCCATCGCCCTCGTCCGGCGCGAACGGGAGATCGAGGAGTCGATGCGGCTCGTCCTGGCGACCGCCCCGGGCGAACGGCCGATGCGTCCGGAATTCGGCTGCGCCGTCCACGAGTTGGTCTTCGCGCCGGTCAACGACGCGACCATGGGGCGGATCCGGCACGAGGTGCTGGTCTCGCTCGAACGCTGGGAGCCGCGTATCGAGGTGGCGGACGTGGCGGTCGAACCGGCGCCCGGCGAGGCGGCCGTGCTGCACATCGACGTCCGCTACCGCGTCCGCGGCACGAACAACCCGCGCAATCTCGTCTTCCCCTTCTACATCATCCCCTCCGAGGACTGACACGCCCCATGGCCCTGCCCGCACCCCATCTCGACGACCGGCGCTTCCAGCAGTTCGTCGACGACGCCAAGCGCTACGTCCAGCAGGCGTGCCCCGAGTGGACGGACCACAACGTCTCGGACCCCGGCGTCACCCTGATCGAGGCGGTCGCCCATATCGCGGACCAGCTGGTCTACCGGATCAACCGGGTCCCGGAGAAGAACCACCTGGCCTTCCTCGACCTCCTCGGCATCACGCTCTTCCCGCCCGCCGCCGCCCGCGCCGGCGTCACCTTCCGGCTCTCCGCCCCGCAGCCGGAACCCGTGGTGCTGCCGGCCGGTACGGAGGTGTCCACCGGGCGCACGGACACCGAGGAGGCGGTCGTCTTCGCGACCACCGCCGATCTGACGATCGTCCCCTGCGCGGCGGCGCGTCTGCTGCGCCAGGAAGCCGGGGGCGGCGGCCTCGAGGACCGGACGCAGGACGTGTTCGCGGGCCGGGACGTGCCCGTGTTCTCCGCCGCGCCCCGCGTCGGGGACCTGCTGCTGTTCGGGCTGACGGCGGCCGTGCCGGACTGTGTCCTGGTGCTCGGCCTCGACAGCCGCGTCGACGGCGTGGGCGTCGACCCGCGCCAGCCGCCGCTGGTGTGGGAGGCGTGGACGGCGGCCGACGGCTGGGCCGTCTGCGACGTGGACGAGGACACCACCGGCGGGCTCAACCGGCCGGGCGAGGTGGTGCTGCACATACCGTCCGGACACGCCGCCTCACGGCTCGGCGGGCACGAGGCGGGGTGGGTGCGCTGCCGGGTGGTCGAGGCCGCGCCGGGCCAGCCGGTCTACCGCGAGTCGCCCTCGCTGCGGGCGGTCGACGCCTTCACGATCGGCGGCACGGTGGCGGCGGCGCACGCCGAGACGGTCCGCGACGAGCCGCTCGGCGAGTCCGAGGGGGTTCCCGGACAGCGGCTGCGGCTGGCCCGTACGCCCGTGGTGAACCGGCCGCCGCTGCTCCTGGAGGTCGCGGCACGGGCCGGGGACGCCACGGAGGCGGACGAAGGGGAGGACGGCTGGCACGCGTGGACCGCCGTCCCGCACTTCGCCTCCTCGCGCCCCGGCGACCGCCACTACACCCTGGACGCCGCCACCGGCGAGATCGCCTTCGGCCCGTGCGTCCGTCAACCGGACGGCACACTGCGGCAGTACGGTGCCGTTCCGCCCAAGGGCGCGGCGATCCGCGCCGTCAGGTACGGCACCGGCGGCGGACGGGCGGGCAACGTCGCCCGCTCCACGATCACCGTGCTGCGCAGCTCCATTCCGTACATCGCCCAGGTCGAGAACCGTGAGGCGGCACGCGGCGGGGTCGACGGGGAGACGGTCGAGGAGGCCAGGACACGCGCCCCGGTCGCGCTGCGCGCGCAGGACCGGGCCGTCACCGCTCGCGACTACGAGGAACTGGCGAAACGGGCCGCGCCCGAGACCGCGCGCATCGCCTGCCTGGCGGCGGACGCGGCCGAGGCCGGGGAGAACGCGGTCCGGGTGCTCGTGGTGCCCCAGGCCCCGACCGACCGGGGCGGACGGCTGCGGTTCGAGCAGCTCGTACCGGGTGACGAACTGCTGTCCCGGGTCACCGACTTCCTCGACGAACGGCGTCCGCTGGGCACCCGGCTCGCCGTGGGGCCGCCGTTCTACCAGGGTGTGACGGTGGTGGCGACGCTGCACGCCTTCCGTGCGGCCGGGGCGGACCGGGTGCGCGCCGAGGCGCTGGACGTGCTGTACGCCTATCTGGATCCGCTCAGGGGCGGCGCGTACGGCGAGGGCTGGCCCTTCGGCCGCCCCCTGCGTTCCGGCGAGGTCTTCGCCGCGCTCCAGCGGGTGCCGGGCGTGGAGCTGGTCGACGAGGTGCTGCTGCATCCGGCCGATCCGCTGACGGGACGCAGAGGGGAGGCGACCGACCGGATCGAACTGTCACCGGCGGCGCTGCTCTTCCCGTTCGACCACCACGTCCGTGTGATCGAGGCCCGGTGAGCGGGTCGGCGCGGGGCACGGTCCCGGGGCTGGCCAGCCCGTCGCCGCTGGGCGAGGCGCTGCCCGCCGTCTACGCCGAGGACGACCTCGGCCAGCGTTTCGTGTCCGGCCTCGACGTCGTCCTGGCGCCGCTGTTCAACGTGCTCGACTCGCTGGAGGCGTACTTCTCGCCCGAGCTGGCGCCGGCCGACTTCGTGGACTACCTCGCAACCTGGGTCGGCGCCGAGCTGGACGGCACCGAGCCGCTCGCCCAGCGCCGGACCGCGGTCGCCGCGGCCGTGGCCCTGCACCGGGTCCGAGGCACCCGGCGCGGTCTGGTGGCGGCCGTGCGGCTCGCCTTCGGCACCGTGCCGGAGATCAGCGAGAGCGGTGGCGCCCTCTGGTCGGCCCGGCCGCTCGGCCCGTTCCCCGGTGCGCCGGCGGCGGGGCTGCACGTCCGCCTGGCGGTCGCCGACCCGGCGGGCGTCGACCCGCATCGCCTGCACTCCGTCGTGGCGGCGTCCCGCCCCGCGCATCTGCCGTTCACCACGGCCGTGATCCCCCTCCCCTCGCCCGAAGGAGACTGAACCGCCATGAGCGACGCGACCCCGACCCGTGCCTGCCCGGACTGCGCGGCACCGGCGCCGGCGGAGGACCGGTCGTTCTGCGACGCCTGCGGAGGGTTCCTGCGCTGGAACTCCCCCGGCGGCGCGGCCCCGGCCGCCGCCCCCTCACCGCGCGCGGAGGCGCGTGCCGACGACGAGGCGGAACGGTCTGCGGGGCAGCCTGCGGACGGTGGGTCGCCGCCGCGGGACGAGCCCGACGGCTCTGGCGCCCGATCCACACGGTCCGCCGCGCCCGCCGTGTCTCCTGAGGAGGAGACCGCCCCGCTGCCCGCCGTGGTGCCACCCTCGGCGGCGTCCGCCGACCGTCCCGGTCCCACGGACACCGTCGTACGCTCCCTCCTCGTCCCGGTCCCGGAGAGCGAGCCCTCCGGTCAGCCGCCCGCCGCCTCACCCGTACTCCCGGGGCGCCCGGCGGCGGCGCGCCCGGCCGTGAGCGCGGTCGTGGCGCCGGAGCCCGCGCGGGGCGGCCCGCTGTGCCCGGCCTGCCACTCCCCCAACGCCCCGGGCAGGCATTTCTGCCGGTCCTGCGCGAACGCCCTATCTCCTGCGCAACTACAGCTGTCCCAGGGCCCGTTCGCGGGTCAGCGGCCCGCTCTCGCCCGTGACCGCGGCCGCTGGATCGGCCGGACCCTGCTGGTCGCCGCCCTCGTCGCCGTCACGGTCGTCGCCGTGTTCGGCGGCCCGCCCGCCGCCCGCGCGGTCGCGGACCACTTCGCCAAGCGCGTCCCCGTCACCCCGGTCACCTGGCGGGCCTCCCACTCGGCGCCACGCCAGAGCCCCCTGCTGGCAGGCGACGGCTACTCCAACACCTGGTGGGGCACCGGCTATTCGGGAGCCTCGGAAGGGCAGTACCTGGAGGCCCTCTTCGACGAGCCCACCGACCTGCTGTCGCTGCTGATCACACCGGGCAGCTCGAAGAACACCACACAGACGAACGGGCAGGCGACCCCTCGCACGTTCGACCTCGTGGTCACGGACTCGGCCGGTACGACACACACCTCGCACCACCGCATCAACGACGGAGGCACGCAGAGTGTCGCCCTGCGGGTGCGTGACGCGCTGTCGGTCCGGCTGGTGCTGCGCACGGCGTGGCGGGCCGACGCGACGCGCCAAGTGGCCGTCGCGGAGATCGAGTTCTTCGGCAGGTCCCTGTCCTGACCGGCCAGGACAGGGGCAGGCCGCCTCGCCCGGTCGGTGCGAGGCGGCCCAGCCGCGGGACGCGTTCCTACACGTCGCCCTCGATGAGGAACTCCTCGTCCGACAACGCCTCGTCGTCCGTCATCTCGTCACCCGTCATCGCGGCGCCGAACCCGCCCATGAGCTCGTCGATGTCCAGCTCGGTGGCTCCGGCCGGGGCCGTGGGCGTCCGGCCCTCGTTCAGCCGCAGCGCCAGGCCCAGCTTCTTCACCTTCGCGTTCTCGGCCAGCTCGGCCAGGTCGATGTAGACCTCGGTCAACTCGCCGTTCTTCAGGGTGAAGTCGGCCGACACCTCGGTGTTGGGGGCGTCCTTCATGTCCTTGTCCGTGGGCAGTTCCACGCCCGGCGGGAGCTTCTTCGCGAGGGGACGGATCTCGCCGAGGAACTCGGTGATCAGCGTACGGAACGGAGCGGTGGCGGTGATGTGCTCGGAGCCGTCCTTGTCGCCCGCGGTCTTGAAGTCGACCTCGCGGGCGATGGTCCCGCGCAGCGCGTCCAGCAGCCGCTTCTGGGTCCGGGCGTCGAGGGTGGGCTCCGGCTCGGGCTTCGTGCCGGGCTCCGCCCCCATCTCCGCGGTGGTCTCCTCCATCTCCTTGGCGTCGATCTTCACCCACTCGCCCTCGAGCGCCTTCTTGAGCCCGCCCGCCTCCGGGGGCAGGTCCTTCGGCGACGGCACGGGGGCGCCCAGCATCTCGCCGACGGCGTTCACGTCGGAGCGGATGTAGATGTAGTCGCCGATGACGCGGTACTCGGTGAGGTAGCCGTCCTCGGTGCCGAGCTTCACCTCCATGCCGACGTAGTCCTTCTCCCCGGACTCCGCGATCGGCTTCTTCGACTGCACGGTGACGCTGATCTTCAGACCGCTGAGCAGGTCGACGGCCTCGTCGGGTATCCCCTCACCGGGCTCCGGGTCCGACGAGGCGTCCAGTGCCTTCAGACTCCGGGCGTCCGTGTCGAGGTCGAGCTCGAAGGAGATCGTCTTCTCCTTGCCGAGCTTCTCGAAGGCCTCGTCGAGCTTCTTCCCCGCGGAGAGCTGCTCCACGGTGCCGCAGGCGGCCGAACCCGCCAGAACGGCGCCGACTACTGCCGTGGCGGTCAGGGTCTTACGTATGGCGGTGATGATGGTCTCCTCGTCAGTGCGACCACGACGTGGTCACCGGCAAGACCCGGGACACCGCCGAATGGTTGTACCCGACACGGGAAGTGGCGACGTGTGTTCCGGAACCTTCGGCGTGAGGCGTGTCACTGCCCGGATGCCTCGGGCCCGGCATGAGAGACGATGACCGGATGGACTCTCGTTTCGCCGGCGTCGCCGAGCTGGCCGAAGCCCCTTCCGTGGCGGTCGTGGTCGACGTCATGCGCGCTTTCACCGTGGCCGCCCACGCCTTCGCACGGGGGGCGGAGAAGATCGTCCTCGCCGAATCGCTCGACGACGCCTTGGTGTTGAAGGGGCGTCACCCGGACTGGGTCGCGCTCAAGGACGGTCCCCCGGCGCCCGGGTTCGACGTCGTCAACTCACCGGCCCTGCTGCGCTCCGCCGACCTCGCCGGACGGACCGTCGTGCAGAAGACCACGGCGGGCACGGTCGGCGCCCTGGCGGTCAAGGAGGCGTCGCTGGTGCTGTGCGCGAGCTTCGTGGTGGCGGAGGCGACGGCACGGCTGCTGCGGACACGCGAATGCGGCGCCGTCACGTTCGTGGTCACCGGTGAGGACGGGCGGGCCGAGGAGGACCTGGCCTGCGCCCAGTACATCTCCCGGCGGGCGACCGGGGCCGCGGCCGACGCAAGCGGGTTCCTGCTCCGCGCCGCCGGTTCACGCGCCGCCGCCGAACTGGCACAGGGGGTGCGCGAGGGCTCCCATCCCGACGACGTCGCCCTGTGTCTGGAACTCGACCGGTTCCCCTTCGCCATGGTGGCGGCCTGGGAGGACTCGCTCATGGTCCTCCGCCCGTGCGCGGTGCCCTCGCCGACGGACGGCCACGCGATCTGACCGCCGGCGGACGGCTCCGGCGCGGCGATGAGTCCGCGGGCGCCCACCGGTCTATCTCTTGGGGGGACCACCACTCACCGGGAGAAGATCATGGGCCTCATCCACATCGAGCTGTTCGCGACCCTGGACCTCGTCGGGCAGGCGCCCGGCGGCCCCGAGGAGGACCCGGAGGGGTTCCCCTTCGGCGGCTGGCAGGCACCCCTGCTCGACGAGGTCGCCGGCGCGCAGGTCGGTGCCGCGTACGAGGGCACGGACGCCCTCCTGCTCGGCCGCCGCACATACGACATCTTCGCCGCCTACTGGCCCCGTCAAGAAGGCGGCGAGGACAGCGAGTTCGCCAGGCTGTTCAACAGCATCCCGAAGTACGTGGCCTCGCGCGGCAGGCCCGACCTCTCGTGGGCCGGGTCCACACAGCTCGGCCCGGACCTGGCCGGCGCGGTGCGTGAGATCCGCGACCGGCACGAGCACATCAAGGTCGTCGGCAGCCTGAACCTCGTACAGACCCTGCTGCGCGAGAGGCTGTACGACCGTCTCGACCTCTGGCTCCACCCGATCGTGCTCGGCGTCGGCAAGAAGGTGTTCGACGGCGGCGCGGTGCCCACCAACGTCACGCTCCTCGCACCCCCGGCGGCCAGTCCGAGCGGCACCGTGTATCTGCGCTACGGACTCGCCGAGGGCACGCCCGCCACGGGAGACATGAGCGCACCCGACCGCGGTGTCGCGAACGACTGAAGCGGCTGCGCGGTACGGCGCTCATACCCGTGACCGCAGCGCGGCGACGCTCTCGGCGAGGGTCCGGCGGCACCTGGCGAGATGCTCGGACCCGTAGCCGCGGGGGCCGCACTCGACGACGACCAGCAGCCCGAAGTAGAGACGGTAGAGGGCCAGTCGGTGGTCGAGCGTGGCGGTGGGGCCGAGGCCGCCGCCGGCTTCGGTGTACCCCGTGACGAAGTCGCTCGCCGGGCCCGTGTCGCCGCCGAGGGCCAGGGAGACCAGTTCGGCGGCCGGGTCTCCCCACAGCGCGCGCTCGTGGTCGATGAGCCCGGTGATGCGGGCGGGCCCGGTCCGGCCGGGGACGTCGACGAAGATGTTGCCCGGCCACAGGTCGAAGTGGACGAGCCGGGGCACGGTGACCTCGTCCAGCGCGTACGCGCCCTCCGCGACCAGCTCCCGGATCGCGCCGGGCGTGACGTCGAGCGGGGAGTCCCAGCGCTCGGCGTCCTCCAGCAGCGCGTCCACCATGGCGCCGAACGCCGTTCGCCAGTCGGTGGCGGACAGCGACGACTCGTCGGCCGGGTAGCCGAACCGGCCGTCCTCGGCGGTCAGTGTGTGCAGGCGCGCGACGATCCGGCCCAGTTCCCGCCGCAGTGCCGACTCGCGGTCCGGGCAAAGGAGGCTGCCCGCCTGGTCCCAGGGTGTGCCGCCGAGGAGCGAGAGGACCAGGAACTCCTCGTCGGCGTAAAGCAGTGCGGGGGCCGGGACGCCGGGGTCCGGCAGCGCCGAGATCCTGCGGTAGACCATGGCCTCGGTCGACATGATGCCCCGCTCGTAGCGCAGGACGGCGGCGTCGCCCGGCGGAGCGAGCTTCACTATCGCGGGCCGCCCGTCGTCGAGACGTACCCGGTACGCGGTGTTGAACCAGCCGTCGGTCAGCTCGCTCTCGACACGGCACCCCGTGCCCATGGACTCGCGCAGAAGCGTGTCGAGCTCACCGGGTGACATCTTGCGCTTGGTACGGCTCTGCATGGGGGCACTCTCGGGACGGCCGACGACGGAAGCGCTCCCATGATGCCGAGGGGCAGTTGGCGCGTCCAGGGACCGATCAGTGCGGCATGCCCGGAAGCCGGACCGTGACGACGAGTCCGCCGGCGGGGCGGGGAGCGAGGTCGAGGGTCCCGTCGTGGGCGCGGACGACGCTGTGGACGATGGCGAGGCCGAGGCCGGCGCCGGCGTGCTCGTCGGTGCGTACGCGTTCCGTTCCGCGCCGGAAGGGCTCGGTGAGGGTCGGTACCAGTTCCGGCGGCACGGGAGGGCCGGTGTTCTCGACGCGCAGCACAGTGGTGTCGCCGTGCGCCTCGGTGCCGACCGTCACGCTGCCGCCGGTGGGGAGGTTGTGGACGACGGCGTTCTGGAGGAGGTTCGTCGTCATCCTCAGCAGGAGTTCCGCGTTGCCTCTGGTCCGGGTCGGCGTGCCGGTGACGTCGAGCGTGATCCCGCGCTGCTCGGCGAGCGGGAGCAGGGTCTCGGCGGCTTCCTCGGCGACCAGGGAGAGGTCGACGTTCTCGCGGGTGAACGTCCCCCGGTCGCTGCGGCTGAGCAGCAGGAGGGCCTCGGTGAGGTCGATCGCGCGTGTGTTGACCGTCTGGAGGCGTTCGAGGAGTCGCGCCCGGTCCACCGTGGGGTCCTCGCGGGCGACGTCGAGCAGGGTCCGGGAGATGGCCAGCGGGGTGCGCAGTTCGTGGGAGGCGTTCGCGGCGAACCTCTGCTGTTCGGCGACGTGCGACTCGAGTTGCCCGAGCATGCCGTCGAACGTGTCGGCGAGTTCGCGGAATTCGTCCTGGCGGCCTTCCATGTGGATCCGATGCGACAGCGATCCGCTCCCGGCCTTGCGCGCCGCGGCCGTGATCTCCGTGAGCGGAGCGAGCATCCGGCCCGCGAGGAACCATCCCCCGACGAGACCGAACACGAGCAGGCAGACCATCGCCACGGCCGCGGCGGGCGCGAAGGTGCGCACGAGGAGCCAGCGGTTGGGCGAGACCCCGAGCAGGCCCTGGGGGTTGTCGGGTACGTAGCGCAGCACGTACAGCCACACCACGGCCAGCAGGACGGCACCGGCGACGGCGAGGAACCCGGCATAGCTGAGGGTGAGCTTCAGGCGGACGCTGAGCCCGGGGCGTCTGGGGCCCTTCGCATCCGCCATGAGGTCCCTAGGCATGCGCGCTGCCGGGCCGGGGCGTGCCGGGGCCACCGGTGTCGATGCGGTAGCCGATCCCCGGTACCGTGGCGATGAGCCAGGGTTCGCCGAGCCGTTTGCGCAGGGCGGAGACGGTGATGCGGACGGCGTTGGTGAAGGGATCGGCGTTCCCGTCCCAGGCCCGCTCCAGCAGTTGTTCCGCGCTGACGACCCCGCCCTCGGCGGCGACCAGGACTTCGAGCACGGCGAACTGTTTGCGGGTGAGCGCGACGTAGCGTCCGTCGCGGAAGACCTCCCGGCGGAAGGGGTCCACCCGCAGGCCCGCGAGCTCACGGACCGGCGGCCGGGCGTACGCGCGTCTGCGGTCGAGCGCGCGCAGCCGCATGACGAGTTCCCTCAGCTCGAACGGCTTGGTGAGGTAGTCGTCGGCACCGAGCTCGAACCCGGACGCCTTGTCGTCGATCCGGTCGGCGGCGGTGAGCATGAGGATCGGGATGCCGCTGCCGGAGGCGACGATGCGCCGGGCGACCTCGTCGCCGGACGGGCCGGGGATGTCGCGGTCGAGGATCGCCAGGTCGTAGGAGTTGACGCTCAGCAGCTCCAGAGCGGAGGCGCCGTCGCCCGCGATGTCGGCGGCGATCGCCTCGAGGCGCAGGCCGTCCCGGACGGCCTCGGCCAGGTAGGGCTCGTCCTCCACGATCAGTACACGCATGCCGGAAGCCTAAGCGGCGTGCCTTCGCGCCGACGTGCGCGAAGGCGTGTGCGCGCCGTGACCACGGCTCAGCCCGTCGTCGTCGGCGCGGCGTGCGGCCGGTCCGAGGGCGCCGGCTCCGTGGTGCGCCACCAGCGGCGCGACGCGAGCGCGGCCAGCACGGCTCCGGTGGTGTTGACCAGTACGTCGTCCACGGAGGACACCCGGTCCAGGCGCAGCACGTACTGTCCCGTCTCGACCAGGACCGAGCAGCCCGCCCCGAGGGCCAGGATCCGCGGCACGGAGGCCGGCGCCGCCCACCGCATCGGGGCGAAGAACCCCAGCGCCGCGAAGACCAGCAGATTGCCGGTGATCCCGAGCGTCCCCATCGTGGCCAGGTCCCGCAACGGCACCAGGCTCACCCGGCCCGGGACGATCCCGGCCCCGGCACCCGGCATCATGATCAGCCAGACGAACGGCACCGTCCCGTGCACCATGCCCACCTCCGCCAGCGACACCCGCCACGCCGACGCGACACCCGCGGCCCGCCGACGGCGCGCCAGCGCCCATGCCACCAGCCCGGCCAACGGCAGCGAGACCAGCGTCACGAGCACCACACCGTTGAACGTGTCGAGGCAGCCGTGCCACCGCCCGGCCATGCAGCTCGGCGCCGCCATCATGAGCGGCCGCCGCACGACGAACGCCGCGCCCGCCAAGCCGACGATCACCAGCCCGAGAAGCCCGGCCCTGAGCGCGTTACGGGGCGGTGCCGACAGGGATGCGTTGTGGTTCATGCACCCATGAGAGCGGCAGGGCCGTTGCGGTGCCGTATCCGGTTTTCGATACGCGCGCGATATGCCGGGGGCGGCCGGTGCTGCCGCGGGTGCCCTACTACTTGGCTCGACCCTGCGTCACAGAGGACCGCCGGTCGGCGACCTGGCCTCCAGAAAGACCGCGAACTCCTTCAGGAGCTGCTGCGACGCGGCCCGCATCGCGGATCGGGTCATGCCCGCGGCGTGCGGCGACAGGGTGCAGTGCGGATTGTCGGCAAGTGGTGACGCGAAGGCGGTGCCATCGGTCTCGAATACGTCGACCGCGGCCCGTTCGGGCCCGGAAGCGGGGTTCCGCAGTGCGGCGTCGAGGGCGTCCTCTCGAACCACGCTCGCCCGGGAGGTGTTGACCAGGACCGAACCCGGCCGCATCAGCGCGAGTTCCTCGGGGCCGATGAGGCCGTCGGTCCCGGCGGTGGCCGGCACATGCACCGACACCACGTCACAGCCGGTCAGCAGCTCATGAAGGGACTCGACGCGGCGGCCGGGCCATGTCGCGGCTCGCTCCGGAGTGAATCGCGGCGATCCGAGGACCCACACCTCGCTGCCGAAGGCACGCACCAGTTCGGCCACCCGCCGGGCGATCGCACCGGAGCCCACCAGCCCGACCCGGGTGTCCGCGAGGCCGCGCGCGGGCAGATCCGCGATCGCCGCGCTCCATGAACCGCCGCGCAAGGCGGCGTCCCGTCTCGAGACGTCCCGCAGCGCGTCGAGCATGAGCGCCACGGTAAGCTCGGCCACGGCGAAGGCGTTGGCGCCCGGCGTGGTCCGGATCGCCACCCCCAGACGCCCGGCCGTCTCGTGGTCGAACGTGTCGGATCCGGCGGCGGCCCGCCCCACCAGCGCCAGACGGCGTCCCAGACCGTCGCTCGTCGCCCGTTCCAGAACCCGCCGGGTGAGCGGGATTCCGGCCCGGCACTTGAGGACCTGATGCCCCTGTCCTCCGTCCTCCAGGTGCTGGGCCAGTTCCTCCTCGGAGAACCCGTCGAAGTCCACCGTCTCCCAGTCGGCCTCGATCCGGGCCCGCAGCCGGGCATCGGCCACGCGCCGGAGGTTCACCGTCGGCGCCAGGCCGATGCCGGCGAGTGCGGCCAGCTCGATCAGGGCCTGCTCGCCCGGGGCCGGATCCACGACGAGGACCCGGCCCCGGGCGACTCTGCCCGACGTCAGCCCGCCCGGGGCCGCGGCTGCGGAGTCGCTGTCGCCTGGGGCGGGCTCGGACGGCACGGTGCAGCGGTTCATGCAGGCAGTGTGACGGAACCGTCAGTCGGGGCAGGTCAAGTGATGATCAGCCAGGTTCATGCCTGCTCAGGCGTCCAGCGCCGCGAGCACCACGGACTTGGCCTCCTCCTGCACCCGGTGCAGATGGTCCTCCCCGTGGAAGGACTCCGCGTAGATCTTGTAGACGTCCTCCGTGCCTGAAGGACGGGCGGCGAACCACGCGTTGGCGGTGGTGACCTTGATACCGCCGAGGGCCGCGCCGTTGCCGGGAGCCTCCGTCAGCACCGAGGTGACCGCCTCGCCGGCGAGGGTGTCGGCGGTCACCTGGCGCGGGGACAGCTTGGCGAGCAGGGCCTTCTCCTCGCGGGAGGCAGGGGCGTCGACGCGGGCGTAGGCGGGGGCGCCGAAGCGGTCGGTGAGCTGCGCGTAGTGCTCCGAGGGCGACTTGCCGGTGACGGCCGTGATCTCGGAGGCGAGCAGGGCCAGCAGGATGCCGTCCTTGTCGGTGGTCCACACCGAGCCGTCGCGGCGCAGGAAGGAGGCGCCCGCGGACTCCTCTCCGCCGAAGCCGAGCGTTCCGTCGGAGAGGCCGTCCACGAACCACTTGAATCCGACGGGGACTTCGACCAGTTGGCGGCCGACGTCCGCCGCCACCCGGTCGATCATGCTGGACGACACCAGCGTCTTGCCGATCCCGGCACTCGAGGGCCACTGCTCCCGGTGGGAGAACAGATACGAAATGGCCACGGCCAGATAGTGGTTGGGGTTCATCAGGCCCCCGTCGGGAGTGACGATCCCGTGCCGGTCCGCGTCGGCGTCGTTGCCGGTGGAGATGTCGAACCGGTCGCGCCGCTCGATGAGCGAGGCCATGGCGTACGGGGAGGAGCAGTCCATGCGGATCTTGCCGTCCCAGTCCAGCGTCATGAAGCGCCAGGTGGGGTCGGTGAGCGGGTTGACCACCGTCAGGTCGAGCCCGTGCTGTTCGGCGATGCGGCCCCAGTAGGCGACGGAGGCACCGCCGAGCGGGTCGGCGCCGATGCGCACCCCCGCGGCGCGGACGGCGTCCAGGTCCAGCACCTGGGGCAGGTCGGCCGCGTAGGCGCCGAGGAAGTCGTGGCGGCCGGTGCCGGGCGCGGCCAGGGCACGGCTGTAGGGGATGCGCCGTACGTCCTTGAGACCGCCGGTGATGATCTCGTTCGCCCGGTCCTGGATCCATGAGGTCGCCTCGGATCCGGCGGGGCCGCCGCTGGGCGGGTTGTACTTGAAGCCGCCGTCGGCGGGCGGGTTGTGCGAGGGAGTGACCACCACGCCGTCGGCGAGACCGGAGGCGCGGCCGCGGTTGTACGTGAGGATGGCGTGCGACACGGCGGGGGTGGGTGTGTAGCCGTCGGTCTGGTCGATGAGCACGGTGACGTCGTTGGCGGCGAAGACCTCCAGCGCCGTGATCCGGGCGGGCTCGGAGAGCGCGTGGGTGTCGGCGCCGAGGAAGAGCGGGCCGTCGGTGCCCTGGGCGGTGCGGTACTCGCAGATGGCCTGGCTGGTGGCGGCGATGTGGTCCTCGTTGAAAGCCGCCGCGAGGGACGAGCCGCGGTGCCCGGAGGTACCGAACGCCACCCGCTGCCCGGCCTCGGCCGGGTCGGGGTGCAGCGCGTAGTACGCCGTGACCAGGCGGGCCACGTCGACAAGATCCCCGGGCCCGGCGACCTGCCCCGCTCGCGTGTCCTTCATGTCCCCGCTCCTCCGCAAAGGTTGACCGTCGTGGGTACGGGCCTCATTGTCCCCTGCCCGGCACGCCTGCCGCGCTGCCGGACCGGCGCCGGGGACCGTGTTCACGCACCCGAACCGGCGCTCGAGGCCGTGTTCCCGTACCTGTCGCCCCGAGCTCACCGGCCCGTCCATGCTCCGGCCGGGGCCGGGGCGCGGGGGCGGCCGGGCGTTCACGGACGAACAGTATGAACACAAGGGCGGATGCTGTGGCTTCGCCCTGAGGCGGCTTCCTAACATCACGCGGCATCCCGAAGCAGCACGTCGACGAGGAGCCGCACCATGGAGAGCCCCACCACACCCGCATCCGGCCGGAGCCGGACACGTCACGCCCGGCAGGGCCGCCGCCGACTGGCCGTCGTCATGTGGTTGGGGGTCAACCAGGGCGAGCTCGTCTCCGGGCACACCCGGACCCTGTACATCTCGGGGCAGACCCCGACGAGCACGGAGGGCGAGCCCCGGCACGACGGCGACATGGCGGGTCAACTGGCTCTGAGCCTGGACAACTTGGAGGCCGTGCTCGGCGAGGCCGGTATGTCCCTCGCCAACCTCGTCCGGCTCGGCTCTGCAACCCGACGTCGACCTGCTCCTGCGGCACCACGACGTCCTCGCGTCGAGACTGGGCGCCGCCGGGGTGGCCCCCGCCACCACCATGCTCGGGTGACACGCCTGGCGATCCCCACGCTGATGGTCGAACTGGAGGGGACCGCGGTCGCGTGAGTCCGACGCGGCCGGTGACGCCGCGGATGAATCAGGCACCACGGTCCCGCGGCCCGGGGCGGTGCCGTGGCACCGCTGTGCTCAACGGGTGAATCCGGCACCGCGTCCACGGAGGGCCCGCGTGGCAGCGGGAAGGCCAGACTGCGTACC
The DNA here is from genome assembly GCF_055587025.1 of Streptomyces sp. NPDC048600. Lineage (NCBI taxonomy): Bacteria > Bacillati > Actinomycetota > Actinomycetes > Kitasatosporales > Streptomycetaceae > Streptomyces > Streptomyces sp. NPDC048600. The sequence goes on from NZ_JBVJGZ010000011.1 coordinate 157,576, forward strand.
AGCCGCGTCACAGCCAGGGAGCGCCTCCATGCCGAAGTTCCTCATCCAGGCCACCTATACGCCCGACGGGACGGAGGGCTTGCTCAGGGAAGGCGCGAGTGGCCGCCGTGCCGCGGTCGAGGACGTCGTCACGGGCCTCGGCGGAAAAGTCGAGGCCATGTACTTCGCCTTCGGGGAGGACGACCTCGTGTGCATCCTCGACTTCCCCGACCCCGTTTCCATGGCCGCCGTCAGCCTCAGGGTCAAGGCCAGCGGTGCGCTGCGCACGCGGGCCACTCCCCTGCTCACCGTCGAGGAGATCGACGAGGCGGTGCGTCGGGAGGTCGGCTTCCGGCCTCCCGGCGCGTAGGCCGGGAGGCCGGGTCCTCGTCACCGTTCCCGTCCCCGTTCCCGTTCTCGTCCTCGGCGGACCGCTTGTCGAGAACTCCCACGAACGCCGAGGCGACGAGCGCGACGGCGCGGTCCTCGTCCTCGGCGAGTCGGCGCAGGACTTCGCGCGGGGCGGTCCCGGACAGTTCGACCAGTGCCTGGGTGAGTCGGATCCGCGTCGCGGAGTCCGCGGTGGGCGCGGCGAGTGCGTCGACCAGTGCGTTCAGGATCCCTTCGCCGTGCGCGGGGTCCCGGGACAGCTTTCCCAGGACCTCCGCCGCGTCGACGTCGTTGAAGCCCTCGACGACCATGCCGACGAGGGTCGGCACGGCCTCGGCCGCGCCGCGTCCGCCCGACGCCAGAGCCGCGTGCCTGCGTACCGTCGCGTCCGCGTCCCCGAGCGCCTCCGTGAGCAGTCCGGCCGCTCCGGGAGCCTCGGGCATCCCGGCGACCGCCAGCACCGCGCGCCGCCGGATCTCGACGTCCTCCGAGGACAGGCCCGCGGCGACAGCCGCCACCCCGTCGCCTCCCGACCGGGCGAGCGCCCAGCGCAGGGCGCCCGCGACATTGGGGTCGGACTCCGCGAGGACCGCCTCGGCCAGCAGTTCGGCGGGCAGCGACCCGCCCTCCGGCCGGGCCAGCACGGCCTGCTGTCTGCGCGCGGCACTGGCCGATCCGAGCCCCTGCATGAGCTCGACGACGCGCAGGACGTCCTGCCAGCCGCCGGGGGCAGAGGCGTCGATCGCTCGGAGCCGCTCGAGCAGCTCACGGTCCCGTGCCAGGCGGTCCTCCGTCCACCGGATGAGATCGCCGACCAGGCCGGACGGTGTGAAGGCCGGGTCCTCCAGGGCCCGCCCGATCTGCTTGAGCGAAAGTCCGAGGGACCGCAGGCTCTCCACGTGGAAGATCCTGCGGACGTCCTCGGCGGAGTACTCGCGATAGCCGCCGACGGTGCGACCGGTCGGTCGCACCAGTCCGAGGGCGTCGTAGTGCCGGAGCATCCGGGCACTCACCCCCGAGTGGCGGGCCACTTCACCGATCAGCAAACCGCGGACTCCGTACTCTTCGCCACGCCGACCGGCGCGCCGGACTCCACCGCGGCTGCGGTCACTGCGCACTCCGCGGCTTCCGAGGCGGACGCATCGGCGGCAGCGGCTCGTTCCGGGCCGAGGGCGACGACGCGCCTCGCCTCGTCGACGGCCGCGTCGAAACCGGTCTCCGGGTCGCGACGGAGCAGCTCGGTGGCGTGAGCGTGTGCCGCCACCGCCGGGTCGGGGTTCGCCGCGGCCTTCGCCAGAGCGGGCGCGGCCGCGTCGCCGAGGTCGACCAGGGCCCGGCTCAGGCTGCGTCGCGCGGTGCGGTCGCCGCGGCCGAGCTGCTCGACCAGTTCGCCCGCCAGGTCCGGCTTCTGCGCCTCGGGCACCAGGACGACCGCCGCGCGCCACGCGGTCCGCGCGACCTCGTCGTCCGCGTCGCGCATCAGGTCGCGCGTGATCCAGGCCCACGCGGCGCCGTCGCCGATCTTGGAGAGCGTGTGCAGCGCCTGGCTGCGGGCCTGGGCGCGCTCGGAGCCGAGTTCCTCACGGATCCGGGGCAGGGTGACCTCCGGCGGGAGGCGCGTCAGCGCCCAGGACAGCATGTCCCGCACAAAGAAGTCCGCCTCGACCGCGCACCGCTCGAGGAGCGCATCGAGGAAGCCGGGGTCGGGGTGCGAGCCGACGGCCAGGGCGGCCTGGAGCCGGACCGACGAGTCCTCGGCGCTCAGGGCACCGGCCACGCGGGTGTACAGCGGGGTTCCGTCTGTCGTGTTGATGGGACCACCTCCTGCACCCAGGACACACGTTGTCAACGTGTCAAGGTCAAGCCTGTGACCAGCGAATCCATGGCGGCTGCGAGGGCCTGTGGGACGTATGCCGAGCGTCGCCGTCCACGTCGGCACCACCACGCCGATCAGCAGGCTGGCCCGCCGCTACGGGGGAGAGCGACGGGCCAGACTCCAACCATGACACAGTCCGCGCCTTTTCAGGCCGCTTTGCGCATTCTGCGTCCGACTCGGCGTCGTCGGCCCCCTCGCCCACCGTCATGCATCCGCCTTCCGGCCCTGCCCGTCCGCCCGGCCGTCACCGCGGAAGGCTCCCCGCCCCCAGAAGCGGAACGTGCGGATCCCGTTTGTCAGACCCCTGCGCGATGATCACCACATGACGACTTCCGCACCTGCCGTTCCGCTGTCCGACCGTGCCGCCTACGACGACGCGGTCGAGCAGGCCCTTGCCGCGAGTGCGGCGTACTACGGGGACGGGGACACCACCCTCGACGACGCCTCCTACGACGCCCTGGCCCGCGGTATAGCCGCCTACGAGCAGGCGTGTCCCGACCATGTCCGGACCGACTCCCCCATCGGGAAGGTCGGCGGCGGGGTGGCTCCCGTTGGCGAGGTGGCGCACACCGTGGCCATGCTCTCCCTCGACAACGTCTTCGACGCCGAGGGCCTGGTGAAGTGGGACGCGTCGCTGGCCCGCCGGATCGACCACCCCGTGGCGGGCGGGTACGCGGTGGAGCCGAAGCTGGACGGGGCCGCGATGGCGGCACGCTACCGGGACGGGCGCCTGGTGCAGCTCGTCGGACGCGGGAACGGCACGCACGGCGAGGACCTGAGCCACGCGATCGGCTCGATCGCCGGTCTCCCCACCCAGGTGCCCGGCGGCGCCACCGTGGAGATACGCGGTGAAGTCCTGCTGACCCGGGCCCAGTTCGAGAAGGCGAACGAGATCCGCGCCGCGCACAACGCGAAGGTCTTCTCCAACCCGCGCAACGGCACGGCGGGAACCCTGCGGGCCAAGGACCGGCCGTACACCATCGAGACCACGTTCTTCGCCTACGGGGCCGTGGACCTGGACGGCACCGGCTTCCTCACCGGCACCAGCCACGAAGCTGTCATGGACCAGGTCGCCGCGCTGGGCGTGCAGACCACCTCCGCCACCGACATCGGACTGCGCGTGTACGCCACGCTGGCCGAGGCACAGGCCCGCGTCGAGGAGATCCAGCGACTGCGTCCCGAGCTGCCGTTCGGGATCGACGGGGTCGTCGTCAAGGCGAACGAGCACGCCGAGCAGCAGGCCGCCGGCTCCGGTACGCGGCACCCGCACTGGGCCGTCGCCTACAAGCTGCCCCCCGTGGAGGCGCAGACCAGGCTGCTCGCCGTCGAGTGGAACGTGGGCCGCACCGGGCACATCGCCCCACGCGCCGTGCTGGAGCCGGTGGAGGTCGACGGCAGCACCGTCACGTACGCGACGCTGCACAATCCGGCGTTCATCCGCAACACCGGTCTGAAGGTGGGTGACACGGTCCTGCTCTACAAGGCGGGCGACATCATCCCGCGCGTGGAGGCACCCGTGGTGGCGCTGCGCACGGGCGAGGAGACCGACATCGCCCTGCCCGAGGCGTGCCCGGGATGCGGCGGGGACATCGACAAGTCCGGCGAGCGGTGGGAGTGCGCGGGCGGGGCGAGCGGCGGATGCGGCAAGCTGCCCTCCCTGAAGTACGCGGTGGGCCGCGACCAGCTCGACATCGACGGCCTGGGTGTGACCTATCTGGAGGCTCTCGTCGAGGCCGGCCTGGTCGACGACGTCGCCGATCTGTTCTTCCTCACCCGGCAGCAGCTTGCCGAGGCCACCGGCAGCGACAAGCGCGCCGACTCACTGCTGCTCCAGCTCGCCAAGGCCAAGGAGCAGCCGCTGAACAGGGTGTTCTGCGCGCTCGGCGTGGTGCGGACCGGCCGGACCCTCTCCCGGGAGATCGCCCGCCACTTCGGCACGATGGACGCGGTGCGGGCGGCCGCACCGGACGAGCTGGCGCAGGTCAACAAGCTTCCGGGGGCCAACGCCCCGAAGATCGCGGCCCACATCGCCGCGCTGGGCCCGGTCATCGACAAGCTGGCCGAGGCCGGGGTGAACATGACCGAGCCGACGGCAGCCGGACCCGACCGGGGAGGCCTTCCGCTGGTGGGCGAGGCCGTCGTCGTCACGGGCGGCATGCACGGGCCGCTGGCCGGGCGCAACCGAAACGAGATGAACGAACTCATCGAGCGCGCGGGCGGCACGGCCTCCAGCAGCGTGTCGAAGAGGACGACCATCCTCGTCGCGGGCGAGGGCGCCGGGTCCAAGCTGGCCAAGGCCGAGCAGCTCGGCACGAGAGTGCTCACCGAGGACGAGTTCGCGGCCCTGCTCGGCGACCACCTGGCGTGAACCGGCACCGCGTCCACGCGTTCGGCGCCGGACCCGCCCGGGCCGTCGCCGAGCCGCGCGGCGGAACGGGTGGGCCTCGCCCGTTCCGATGACGAGGGAATGACGCCGGGCTGACACCGGCTCCGTACCTTCGAAACGCGATGGCCGGGGCGGCCACGGCCGGTCCCGAGGGCCCTGACCAGCGCCTGTACGCCTTGCCTCAGCGAGCGGCCATCGGAGGCGACCATGCCGCACATGACTCCCGTCGACCACAAGGTCAAGCACACATCGACGATCCCGGAGAACAGGGGCAAGCAGATCGACCTGTTCGTCCGGCAGTACAAGCGCGCATCCGGCGACACCCCCAAGCCGGTTCTCATGCTCCACGGCAGAAGCGTCCCGGCTCTCCCCGGCTTCGACCTGGTGCTCCCGGGGCCAGGCGGCTCGCCGCATCAGGACACCAGCTACAGCTGGGCGCAGGCCCTCGCGAGCAAGGGCTACGACGTGTTCGTCATGGACCTCCAGGGGTCCGGGCGCTCCCACCGCCCGGAGGTGATGGACAACCCGTGCAACGCCAACCCTGCCCAGCGGGACCTCCTGAAGACCAACCCCGGTACGGCAGGCTGCTCCGCGACGGCCACCTACGCGTACCAACTGGGGAACTCCAAGAGCGAGGAGGACGAGCTGAGCACCGTCGTCGCGTTCGTCCGAGGGCTGTGCCAGAACGCGAAGGTCGCGTTCGTCGGCTGGTCCGCGGCCGCGTTCGTGATGGGCCCGTATGTGCTCCAGCACCCCAAGGAGGTGTCGAGCCTGTTCCTGCTCGCCCCCATGTTCCCGCCGAAGGGCCGCTGGTCGACGAACCCCGACAAGCCCTTCGACGCGCCTCCCATGACGCCGCTTCCCACGGAGCCCGTGAACACGCCGCCCGCGGTGTTCGGCTTCCCGATGAACCTGACCAGCAAGGCGAGCATCACGGGCGCCGCCAGCGACAAGACCGTGGGCGAACACCTGTGGCGGTCCGTCCTGGCCGGCGACAGCGTCGGCGAGAAGTGGGGCGGGACGGACCCCGCGGCACCCGAGGGCGTGATGCGGTGGCGCAACACCTACTGGTGGGGCTGGAACGACAGCACCGCGAAGCTCGGCCCCACGCTCGGCGGCGAGGTGCCGGTGTGCATCGTCTACGGGGACCTGGACAGAACAGCCAACACGCCGGAGGTGCTGGGGCCGGTGCTCCACTTCTCCGTCCCGAAGCTCTACGCGACGATCCCGGGCGGCGACAAGCTGATGTTCCGTGTCGAGGGCTGGGACCACAACCCCGTCTGGGAGCGCAAGCCCGCCAAGACCCTGCACCACATGTCCTGGCAGTGGCTCGAAGGCAAGAAGGTGTACGGAGTCGACAGGGGCAGCTGGCTCATGGACGCGGACAACGTGCTGACGGAGGTGGTGCAGTAGGGCCCCGCGCCTCGGCCGACACCCGCCGTGCCCGGGCAGCACCCTCGCGCCGACCTCGCCCGCGCCGATCGCGCAGCGGGTGCTGATGTCCCGCGCCACGGCTACTGTCGAGGAGGCGTTCCGCGCCCGGCGCGGGGCGCGGACACCGGTCGCGAGAGCGAATGCCGCGAACGCCGGTCGCGAGGGCGAGAAGGAGTGTGGTCGGCGTGGCCCGGAACCGTCGGTTGATCCTGAGTCCGCCGTCGAGAGTCTGGGGCCTGCTGTCCGACGGTCACCGCTACGGGGAGTGGGTGTCGGGCACCCAGCAGGTCATCGCCGCGGATCCGCGGTGGCCGGAGGTGGGCGCACGCCTGCGGGTCCGGGTCGGACTCGGCCCCCTCACCCTCGACGACAGCTGTGTGGTGCGCATCTGTGAACCGCAGCGCCGTCTGGAGCTGGAGGCGAAGGCCGAGCCCTTCGGCGCGGCCCGGATCGCGATGAACCTGATCCCGTGGGGCGAGAACACCCTGTTCGTGCTCGAATGGCACCCCCTGCGCGGCCCCGGCACCCGGATGCACGGACTCCCCGTGGACTACGTCGTGTCCATCCGCAACGGCATGATGCTGACGAAACTGGCCCGGATCGCGGTACGCGAGCAACAGGACGGCGCCCGGCCCGCATGAGGCGCTCCTCCGCTCCACGAACGCGCCGGGAGCCCCGTGCGGGCCGTCCCGGACACGAGGTGTCACCGCGCCGCGGTCACGGAGCCCAGTACCGGGCGAGCGCGCCCTGCCGGTAGGGCGTCGGGCTGACACTGAGGTCACCGGCGAAGGGCCGGTCGAGGACGAAGACCAGCAGCAGGCTGAAGCCGATGAGCGCGGCGACGGAGGCGACGAAGAGCAGCTGGATCCTCAGCCGGCGCATGCCGTAGAGGAACGTGAGCGGGATGAGCACGAGGGCTCCGCCGAAGGCCAGGATCTGGAGCAGCGGCGGGAGTTCCTGCTCGGCCATGGTCAGCCGGGCCCGGCGCTGGCCGGCGACGTCGTTGAGGCGGGCGACGGCCTCTTCGTAGAAGACCTGTTCGCGCGCGGTCCTCGGCTCGTACGACTGAAGCGCGTCGAAGGCGGCCTCCAGCTTGTCGGCGGTGGCCCCGTAGGCGGGCCGGCCCGCGCGCATCCGCGGCCACTGGTCCTCCACGACCGCGTGCACATAACCGCTGAGCGCACTGTCGACGCGGGCCTGGACAGGGGGTGGGAAGGCGGCTGCGTCACGGGTGATGAGCGCGATGTCGGTGGCCTCGGTCGCGACGATGGTCTGTGTGCTGTCGAGCTGGGTCCAGAGCGTGACGATGACGAACGCGAGGATGATGCCGTAGATCGCGCCGAACATCCCCAGCGTCACCCCGACCATGTCGTTGTGCTCGCCCTCGGCCAGTGACGGGTACCTGCGGCGGAGCAGCACGCTGCCGGCGACGGCCAGGACGACGGTCCCGCCGACGGTGATGACGGCCAGGGTGAAGGTGCTGAACTGATTGAGCAGCCAGAGCGACATGTGCGGGGAGCCTAGGGGCTGGACGGAGGCCCTCGAGCGCCCCGGGAGCGAGCGGGCGCGGTGATCACTGGCTCCGGGTCCCCGCAGGTTCACACCATCGGGTGACGGGCCGGGTCTCGCCCGGCGAGGGCGCACGGGGTGGCGGTCCGCGCGCCCCGCGCGCCCGGCCACGTCAGGCGGGCTGGTCGGGTGAGGTGCCCGTGATCACCGAGAAGGAGCCGCCCTGTGGGTCGGCGAGCACGGCCATGCGGCCGGCGGCCATGTCGAAGGCCGGAGCCAGGACGGTGCCGCCGGCCCGCACCACGGCCGCCTGGATGTCGTCCACGCCGTCCACGTGGAAGTACGGCTGCCAGGACGGGGGTACACCCGGCGGCAGCTTGCTCAGGTCCATCATCCCGCCCACGGCGCGCCCGCCCACCCGGAACTCGACGTAGTCCTCGGCGCCGGGAATCTGCGAGGGGGCCGTGGTGACGGGCAGGATCGCCGAGTAGAACGCGGACGCCGCCGCGAGGTCGGGGGTGGTCAGCTCGTTCCAGATCAGCGCGCCGTGCTCGTTGACGATGGCCGCGCCGTCGAAGGTGCCGGGCTGCCACAGACCTACGACCGCTCCGGCCGGGTCGGCGATCACGGCCATCCGGCCGAGGTCCATGACGTCCATCGGTCCCATCACGACCGCGCCTCCGGCGTCGGTGACGGCCTTGACCGTGGAGTCGAGGGAGTCCGTGGACAGGTACGTCGTCCAGGCCGTCGGCGGCAGCGGGTCGGGCACCGTGCCGTCCGGGTTCATCGCCTTCATGATCCCGGCGACGGGCCTGCCCTTGAGGGTGCAGACGGAGTACCCGCCCTGCTCGGCTGGGCCGATCTCGCCCTGCCAGCCGAAGAGGTCGCAGTAGAAGTCGAGGGCCGCCTGCTGGTCGGGGGCCATCAGGTCGATCCAGCACGGCGTGCCGGGCTGGTAGGGGCCGTTCATGTCGGGCACGTGATGCCTCCGGGGTGCCGGTCGGGCGCTCGGGCGCCCGGGGAAAGAACCGGCCGTCCCCTACCCGGGCCGGAGGTGTGGAATCGGGCCGTACGGGTGAAAGCACCCCGGTCCCGCACTCGCGGGGGCCATCGCCGGCGACCGCTCGCACGGCCGCGGGGCATGGGCGGACTCCCCCTCACGCTAGACTTGCAGAGTTATGCAATTCACTAGTTCTAGGATGCGTGGACGGGGGTTGTGCTGTGGCCGGGTTCGAGCAGGCGGCGCTGGACCGGATCCGTGTGGCGAGGGACCGCCTGGCCGCCGCGCGGGAGAACGACGACGACTTCGAGGCGGCGCAGGCCGCCGACGAGCTGGAGGACGCGCTGCGTATGGCGCGTGACCACGGCGTCCGCGTCGACGAGACACAGGGCCGGTGAAGGCGCCGGCCCCGGCCGGTAGCGGGACGCCGCCGACGGCGCGCAGCACAGACCGAGCACTTCCGAATGGAGGCAGGAACCCGTGACGGACGACCAGCACGCGCAGTCCGCCGCGCCGGACCAGGAGCGGTCGAAGGAGAACGGGGTCGCCCTGCGCGTCTTCTTCTACGTCTTCGGCACACACCTGATCGCCGGTTTCGTGTACCTGCTCTTCTACCTGGGCCAGCACGCCCAGAAGTGACCTGGGCGCCGCGGCCGCTCGGGCCGGGCGGCGCGGCTACTCGGGCCGGGCGGCGGCTACTCGGGCCGGGCGGCGCGCAGGTCGGCCAGGAGCTCGGCCTGCCCTTCGAGGACGCCGGAGAGGATGTGCCGGGCGACGCGCAGGAGTTCGGCGACGTCGGGGCTGGTGAGCCGGTAGTACACGTTGGAGCCCTCGCGACGGGTGACGACGAGGTTGGCCTTGCGGAGCACGGCGAGCTGCTGGGACAGGGAGGCTGCCTCGATGCCGACCTCGGGCAGCATCTCGGCGACGGCGTGCTCGCGCTCGCTGAGGAGCTCCAGGACGCGGATCCGGGCGGGGTGGCCGAGGGTTTTGAAGAACTCGGCCTTGAGCTGGTAGAGCGGGGTGCTCACCTGCGTGTTCCCGCTGCCGTCCTCGGCCGTGTTCGTCATGCGTGTGCGCGGCACCTCGTCCACCCGAACTCCTCGTGGGGACCCCGGGACGTGGGGCCCCCGCCAACATGCTGTGACCTCTACAATTGCAGATTCCTGCAACTGATGGACACCCATGGCACCGACCGGGCCGACGGGCCGCCTCCCAGGGTGTTCCGGTCGCCGCCCGCCGGGCCGCGCGGGTCAGGCCTTCTTGAGGAACTCGGTCCTGAGGACCAGCCCCTTCACCTTCTTGGTGTTGCACTCGATCTCGCCCGGCCGGGAGGTCAGCCGGATGTTCTTGACCAGGGTGCCGCGCTTGAGGGTCTCGGAGGTGCCCTTGACCTTGAGGTCCTTGATCAGGGTGACCGAGTCGCCGTCCGCGAGCGGGGTGCCGTTGGAGTCCTTGACGATGATGTCGCTCATGCTGCTGTGTCCTGTTCGGGTGGTGGGGTGAGGGTGACGTTCACAGGGGCAGGGTGATCCAGATGCTCTTGCCACGCCCGTCCCCGTCGGGGCGTACGACCGCGGTGCCGCCCAGTTCCATGGTCATCTCGACGACGGTGGCCAGCCCGCTTCCCGGTACGGCGGCCATCGCCCCGTAGAGAGCGGGCAGGTAGGGGTGGCGGTCGTGCACGGCGAAGGCGAACGTGTCCCGGCCGTGGGCGTAGGTGACGGTGACCGTCGGCGAGAGGACCGCGGCGTGCCGGACGGCGTTGGTGACCAGCTCCGCCACGATCAGCAGGGCCGGCCCGACGGTCGGATGCCGCAGGCTCACGCCGCAGTCGGCCAGCACGTCCTCCGTCGTCTGCCGGGCCACGCGCACGGCGGCGCCGGTCGTGGGCAGCGTCAGCACGTGCCGCAGGTGCAGCGCCTCCACGTCGGCGGTCATCGGGACGCCTTCCGGATGCGGTGGGAGGGGTGCGCGAGCAGTCCGGCCCGCTCCAGATGCCTGCGGGCCCCCGCGATGGCCTCGGGGGTGGTGCCGTACTCGCGGCCCTCGCTGCGGAGGAGGTCCAGCGCGCCGACGGAGGCCAGCACCTGGCGCTGGCCGGAGCGGATGCCGGAGGTCATCACGGCGATCCCGCGCCGGTCGAGCTTCTCCACCGCGTCCTTGAGGACCAGGGCGCCGGTCGCGTCCATGGTCGTGACCCGTGACATGCGCAGGATCACCACCTTCACGTCCGCCACCTCGGTCAGCTCCAGCAGGAAACGGTGGGCGCCCGCGAAGAAGAGCGGGCCGTCGATGCGGTACGCGACGATGTGCTCGGCCAGCAGGGCGTGCTCCTCGTCGCTGTGCTCGCCGGGCAGGTCGGGACGGAAGTCGACCTGGTCCATGCGGGCCTGGGCGGCGACCGCCCGCAGGGCCAGGGCCCCGGCGACGGCGAGGCCGATGATCACCGCGTAGACGAGGTCGAGCACCAGGGTCGCCGCCGCGGTCAGCACCAGGACCACCGCGTCCGAGCGGGTCGCCCTGGCCATGGCCCGCAGGGAGCCGACCTCGACCATCCGGACCGCGGTCGCGAGCAGCACCCCGGCCAGGGCGGCCAGCGGGATCCTCTCGACCAGCGGGGCGGCGGCGTACACGATCACCGCGAGCACGGCGGCATGGGTCAGCGCGGCGAGCCGCGACGAGGCCCCGGAGCGGACGTTCACCGCCGTACGGGCGATCGCCGCGGTCGCCGGGACGCCGCCGAACAGCGGGGCGGCCAGGTTGGCGACGCCCTGGCCGAACAGTTCCTTGTCGGGGTCGTGCTGCTGCCCGACCGTCATCCCGTCCGCGACCGTCGCCGACAGCAGCGACTCCAGGGCCGCCAGCGCCGCGACCGCCACCGCCGGAGCCAGCAGCGACCCGGCCGCGGAGACGTCGAGGAACGACAACGACGGCGCGGGCAACCCGGACGGCAGCTCCCCGATCGGCGCCGCACCCGGCAGATCGAAGACCTGAACCAGCACGGTCGCGGCGATCACCGCCACGATCGAGAACGGAACCGCCGGGCGCCACCGCGCCCCCAGCAGCATCACCGCCGCCACACCCAGGGACAGGCCGGCCGCGGTCCACTGCGGTTGCGCCGCGAACTCCGCCACCGCCCGCCAGGCCACCAGCAGGACCCTCTCGCCCTCGGGCTGGTCCACGCCCAGGGCGTTCGGGATCTGCTGGAGGCCGATGACACAGGCGATGCCGAGCGTGAAGCCCTCCACCACCGGCGCGGGCACGTACCGCATGTACCGGCCGGCCCGCAGCAGGGCCAGCCCGACGAGCAGCGCTCCGGCCATCAGGCCGACCATGAGCACACCGCCCGGCCCGTACCGGGCCACGATCGGCACCAGCACCACGGTCATGGCCCCGGTCGGCCCCGACACCTGGAGATGGGAGCCGCCCAGCAGGGCCGCCAGAGCGCCCGCGACGACGGCGGTGGCGAGGCCGGCCTCCGCGCCCAGCCCCGACGAGACGCCGAAGCCCAGCGCCAGGGGCAGCGCGACGATCGCGACCGTCAGTCCGGCCAGCAGGTCACGGCGTGGATCACGGCCCATCGCCGCGAGATCGGCACGGCTCGGCAGCACTGCCCTCACCCGGCGTGCCGCCCGGGCCGGAAGCGGGTTCACGACGACCGGACCCCCGTCGTACACCGGCGCCCGGTCCGCCCGGGCCGCCTCGGCAGCGCACGGAAGCGGCTGGACGTCGTCCGATACAGCGGAACCGGCACCGTCTCGCACCCCTCTGCGCCAGGAATAGTCGGGCGTTGTGCCCGCGGCTACCTACGGGCACAACGACCACAGCATCTATTGAATTGCAGATATTTGCAATTCATGGAAGCTGCGACGGCTCCACGGCGTGAACGTCGAGCCTGTGCGACTGCGCCCGAAGCGGAGTGGAACTGATCAACTCCCCCCTGGCGTCATGCCGTTCATGGCACAGGGCGGCAGCACGATGGGCGAGGAACCGACCTTGTGGGAGCTTCTGTTGGTCTTCGCCATGATCGGCATCGTTCCCACCGTCGTCGGAGGGATGGTGGTCCTCGGCGTCGTCGGACTGACGATGTGGGCGACCGCACCACTGAGGCGACGCAGGCGCGCACGCGCCGGGGACGGCGGGGGCCCTTCTGACGGAGATCCGTCAGAAGCGCCCTAGCCGTGCAGGGCGAGCACGCAGAACTCGTGGCCCTCCGGGTCGGTCAGACAGGTCCAAGGGACGTCGCCCTGGCCGAGGTCGAGGCCGATGGCGCCGAGGGTCCGCAGCCGCGCCACCTCCGCCTCCTTGTCGTCGCCCGGGCAGGGCAGCAGGTCGAGATGGACACGGTCCGGCACGGTCTTCGCGCCGGGCGTGCGGAGAAACTCCAGGTACGGGCCGACGCCCTGGGCGGAGCGCAGCACCGCCTGCTCGTCGGTCACCCGGTGCAGGGTCCAGTCCAGCGCCTCGCCCCAGAACGCGGCCATGGCCCTCGGATCCTCGCAGTCGACCACCACGGCGGCGATCGGCCCGGTGTCCCGGTAGACCTCACGGGGCTCCAGCACGCAGAACTCGTTGCCCTCCGGGTCGGCGAGGACCGTCCACGGCACGTCGCCCTGGCCCACGTCGGCGGGCGTCGCGCCGAGAGCCTCGAGGCGCGCGACCAGTTCCGCCTGATGGGCCGCCGAGGTGGTGGCGAGATCGAGGTGGGTACGGTTCTTCGTCGCCGTCTTCGGCTCCGGGACGGGAACGAAGTCGATGCCGATGCCGACCGGTTCGGGCCAGACGCCACCGCCCGCGGGGCCGACATACGTGGTGACACCGGCGTCGTGGGCACTCCAGCCGAGCGCGTGCGCCCAGAACCGGCCGACCGCCGAGCTGTCGAGGGCCTTCACGTTCACATGAACGGGTCGCAGTGCCATGCCGGCGATCCTATGCACCCGCTCCGCACCCGACATCCGCGCCGGGGCGGTGCGGTCCCCACGGGACCCGCACGGGACGCCCCGGGGTGCGTGCCGGTCATGTGACCGGTCCTCGGCCCGGGGCGTCCCGTACGGGTGCCCGCCGGATCAGACGTTGCGCCGGTACTGTCCGCCGACCTCGAAGAACGCGTCGGTCACCTGCTGCAGGGAGCAGACGCGGGCGGCGTCCATGAGGACCGCGAAGACGTTGCGGCCCTCCATGGCCGCGGTCCTCAGTGCCGCCAGGGCCTCGTGCGCGGGCTCCTGGTGGGCGGACTGGTAGCCGTGCACACGGTCAAGCTGCGACTGCTTCTCCGCCTCGGTGGCCCGGGCCAGCTCGATGGCGCCCGGCTCGGCGGTGTCGGCGTTCGGGTTGCGGAAGGTGTTGACGCCGATGAGCGGCAGGGTGCCGTCGTGCTTGCGCTGCTCGTACAGCATCGACTCGTCCTGGATCCGGCCGCGCTGGTAGCCGGTCTCCATGGCACCGAGGACGCCGCCGCGCTCGCTGATCCGCTCGAACTCGGTGAGCACGGCCTCCTCGACCAGGTCGGTGAGCTCGTCGATGACGAACGACCCCTGGAGGGGGTTCTCGTTCATCGCCAGGCCCCACTCCCGGTTGATGATCAGCTGGATGGCGAGGGCGCGCCGGACCGACTCCTCCGTGGGGGTGGTGACCGCCTCGTCGTAGGCGTTGGTGTGCAGGCTGTTGCAGTTGTCGTAGATCGCGATGAGGGCCTGGAGGGTGGTGCGGATGTCGTTGAAGTCCATCTCCTGGGCGTGCAGCGAGCGGCCCGAGGTCTGGACGTGGTACTTGAGCTTCTGGGAGCGCTCGTTGGCGCCGTACTTCTCCTTCATGGCGACGGACCAGATGCGCCGGGCGACGCGGCCGAGGACGGAGTACTCCGGGTCCATGCCGTTGGAGAAGAAGAACGACAGGTTCGGCGCGAAGTCGTCGATGTCCATGCCGCGCGCCAGATACGCCTCGACGTAGGTGAAGCCGTTGGCGAGGGTGAAGGCGAGCTGGCTGATGGGGTTCGCGCCGGCCTCGGCGATGTGGTAGCCGGAGATGGACACCGAGTAGAAGTTGCGGACCTGGTTCTGGATGAACCACTCCTGCACGTCGGCCATCATGCGCAGCGAGAACTCGGTGGAGAACAGGCAGGTGTTCTGGCCCTGGTCCTCCTTGAGGATGTCGGCCTGCACCGTGCCGCGCACGCTGGCGAGGGCCTTGGCGCGCAGTCCGGCCGCCTCCTGGGCGGTCGGCTCGCGGTCCTCGGCGGCGCGGAACGCGTCGAGCTGCTGGTCGATCGCGGTGTTGAGGAAGAACGCCAGGATGGTCGGGGCGGGTCCGTTGATGGTCATGGAGACCGAGGTGGTCGGCGCGACCAGGTCGAAGCCGTCGAAGAGGGCCTTCATGTCGTCGAGCGTGGCGACGGAGACGCCGGAGGTGCCGACCTTGCCGTAGATGTCGGGGCGCTCGTCGGGGTCGCGGCCGTAGAGCGTGACCGAGTCGAACGCGGTGGACAGGCGGGTCGCGGGCTGGCCCTCGGACAGCAGCCGGAAGCGGCGGTTGGTGCGGAAGGGGTCGCCCTCGCCGGCGAACATGCGCGCCGGGTCCTCGCCGTCCCGCTTGAACGGGAACACGCCCGCGGTGAAGGGGAAGCGGCCGGGCAGGTTCTCGCCGCGCCAGAACCGCACGAGTTCGCCGTGGTCGGCGTAGCGGGGCAGGGCGACGCGGGGGATCTTGTTGCCGGAGAGGGACTCGCGCACCAGCTTGGTGCGGATCTCCTTGTCCCGGACCTTCACGACGAGTTCGTCCTCGGCGTACTCCGCGACGACGGCGGGCCAGCCCTCGATCTGCTCGGTGACCTCGTGCGGGAGGGCGCGGCGGGCGCCGTCGAGCAGGGCCTCGACACCGCTGTCGTCGGAGCCGGCCTCGACGAGTTCGTCGCGGACGGCGGCGAGGCGCTGGACGCGCCGGGCGGCCTCGGCGAGCACGAGGGACTCGGAGTGGTACTTGCGGACGGTCTCGGTGATCTCGGCGAGGTAGCGGACCCGGTCGGAGGGCACGACCTGGCGGATGCCGGAGGAGTGCCGGACGTCGACCGCGGGCAGGGCGCCCTCGGACAGCGGCAGGCCCTTCTCGCCGAGCAGGGACCTGAGGTGCTGGTAGAGCGCGGTGACACCGTCGTCGTTGAAGGTGGCCGCCGAGGTGCCGTAGACCGGCATCTGCTCGGGGCGCATACCGAACGCCTCGCGGTTGCGGATGAGCTGGCGGGCGACGTCGCGCATGGCGTCGAGGGCGCCGCGGCGCTCGAACTTGTTGATCGCCACCACGTCGGCGAAGTCGAGCATGTCGATCTTCTCGAGCTGGGAGGCGGCGCCGAACTCGGGCGTCATCACGTACAGGCTGGTGTCGACGAAGGGCACGATGGCCGCGTCGCCCTGGCCGATGCCGGGGGTCTCCACGACGACCAGGTCGAAGCCGGCGGCCTTCACGACGTCGATCACGTCGGACAGGTGCTCGGGCACCTCGCGGCTGCCGCGGGTGGCGAGGCTGCGGAAGAACACCTGGCCGCCGTCGAGGGAGTTCATGCGGATGCGGTCGCCGAGCAGCGCGCCGCCGCCCCGGCGGCGGGTGGGGTCGACCGCGATCACGGCGATGCGCAGCTTGTCCTGCTGGTCGACGCGGAGCCGGCGGACGAGTTCGTCGGTGAGCGAGGACTTGCCGGAGCCGCCGGTGCCGGTGATGCCCAGGACGGGGACCTGGCGCGACGCGGTGGCGGCGCGCAGCTCGTCGAGGAAGGAGGCGGGCAGCTTGCCCAGCTCGGCGCCGGTGACCGCGCGGGCGATGGCGAACCGGTCACCGGCGAGGACGGCGGCCGCGTCGGCGGGCTTGGTGTCCCAGAGGTCGAAGTCGCAGTCGGCGACCACGGAGTTGACCATGCCGGCGAGGCCCATGCGCTGGCCGTCCTCGGGCGAGAAGATCGTCACTCCGCTCGCGCGCAGCCGGGAGATCTCCTCGGGCACGATGACGCCCCCGCCACCGCCCACGACCCGCACGTGGTCCGCGCCCTGGGCGCGCAGCGACTCCACCAGGTACTCGAAGTACTCCACGTGTCCGCCCTGGTAGGACGAGACCGCGACGCCGTGCGCGTCCTCCTCGAGCGCCGCGTCCACGACCTCCTTCACCGACCGGTTGTGTCCGAGGTGGATCACCTCGACGCCCTGCGACTGGAAGATCCGCCGCATGATGTTGATCGATGCGTCATGGCCGTCGAACAGGGCTGACGCGGTGACCAGGCGAACGGGATGCACGGGGCGGTGCAGATCACTCATGGGGCCCTCCGGACCGGACACTGGAACGTGACTCGCAGAGATACTAGGACGTCCTACTAAATCACAGGCAGGCCTGCCTGTGTGACCAGGCGCACAGCGGCGGGCCCCCGAACCGCGGGCCGGGCCCGATCCTCGGTCAGGGGGACCCGGCGGGTCCGGAGAGCCCGTCGTACGGGCCCGGGCGGGCCGCGGGCGCGTCGTACGCGCCGATGAGGCGGAGCTGGAGCATCGCGGCAAACCGGGCGGACGGGTCCTGGAGGTCGATGCCGCCGACCTCCGTCACCCTGCGCAGGCGGTAGCGGAAGGTGTTCGGGTGGACGAACAGGCGGGACGACGCCGTCACCACGTCCCCGAAGGCGTCCAGCCAGGCCCGCAGCGTCTCGACGAGGTGCGCGTCGTGCCGGGCGTCGTACGCCGCGAGCCGCGCCAGCGGGCCGGAGGGCTCGTCGCGGCGGGCGGCGGCCAGGTCCCGCATCTCCAGCAGTACGGCGTCGGCGTATACGTCGGCGATCGCCGCGACCCGCCGGGACATGTGACTGCCGAGCAGCACGCGCAGCGCGCGGTCGGCGTCCTCGCGCGAGCGGGCGAGGGCGGCCGGTTCGGCGGCGACCGAGCCGATGCCGACGACGGCGCCCGCGCGGTCGCCGGTGCGGTGCAGGAAGTCCGAGGCGACCTGGACGGCCCGCTCCCGGGCGTGGTCGGCGT
Organism: Streptomyces sp. NPDC048600; assembly: GCF_055587025.1. Lineage (NCBI taxonomy): Bacteria > Bacillati > Actinomycetota > Actinomycetes > Kitasatosporales > Streptomycetaceae > Streptomyces > Streptomyces sp. NPDC048600. Next base: position 175,155 of record NZ_JBVJGZ010000011.1, read on the forward strand.
CCGGGGCGGCGGGGGTCACCGCGTAGGCCACGTCGCCGAGCAGCGCCACGGCCGCGCGCGGCTGCACGGCGGACAGATGCACCGCGAGCGCGCTCGTCAGCCGCTGGCGTTCGACCGCGTTGCGGGCGTGGTCGCCGCCCCCGGCCGGTTCGACGCCCATCGCCATCACGAGCAGGGGCGCCCCGGCCAGCCCGAGACGGCCGAGCGCGGCGACGGCACCCGTGCCGCCCTCCAGGGCCGTCGCGACCAGGTCGGCGCGCAGCCGGTGCTCGGCGTCCGCGCCGGCCCGGAAGCGCAGCATGTGCAGGGCGGCCAGTTTGGCCACCTCGCGGAAGGCCCGCTCCCGTTCCGGGGTCAGCGGGTCGCGCACCGCCGCCCACACCGACCCCAGCACCTCGTCCCCGGCCCGTACACCGATCGCCACGCGCGGCAGGGTCACCTCGTCCCCCAGGTCGGGCGCGGGGATGTGGACGACGCGGTCGCTGAAGTACAGCTCCCGGAAGACGCCGTGCTCCTCCTGGATGCGCAGATACCGCTCGGGCACCCGGCGGGCGAGGATGCTCGCGACCCGCGCCGGGTCCGCCTCGTCCTGCCGTCCGGAGAACGCCAGGATGCGGCTGTCGCGGTCCTCGATGGTGACCGGGGCGTCCAGGAGCGTGGCGATGGCGTTGGCCAGGGCGAACAGGTCGCCGGACGGCAGTCCGCCGAGCGTCTGGCCGCCGGGCTCGCCGACGTCCCCCTCGGCCAGCAGGGTGCGGAGCATCGCCGCCAGCTGGGCCCAGGAGGCCCCGGGCGTCAGCGCGAGCAGCGCCACACCGGTCTCGGCGACCACCGCCTCCAGCGCGCCCAGGTCCTCGGCGGGGCCGCGCACGACCAGCGCCGCGGCGCCCCGCAGGGTCGGAAGCCGCAGCAGGTCGGCGATCTGCCGCTCCCCCGTCACGCCGACGCCGAGCACGACGGCGTGCTCGGGGTACAGCTGCTCGTCGTACGGATCGTGGATGCCGACGCCGCCGATCGCGGTGGCCTCGCCGGGGTCGCCGTGGACCAGTTCCAGCAGGGTGGGGCCCAGATCCCCGAGCACACGGCTCAGGCTCCGGGCGGATGGCGTCGACATGGGCCCGATCATCTCCGCAGGCTAGGCGCCCTGTGCGGGGCATGCGTTCGTCGGTGGGTACGAGATTACGGCCCCTGGTTCGTCGTGGCGTACGAACTCTCCGGCGGCCGGGCTCTGGGGGGTGTCCGTCTACCGGTACGCACCGCGCGACGGGGGGAGGGCGTGCTGCCGGGGTCCGGGCGCACCCGTCGGCCGGTACGCACTCCGCGGCGGCGGGTGAGCGCGTGCGGCGTACGTCTGCCGGCACACACCATCGACGGCTGGAGGGCGTGCCCGGCTCCCGGCGCGCCACGTCTGCCGATACGGCAGCCCCGCGACGGCGGGAGGGCGCGGGCAGGCGCGTTCGTCCCGGCCGACGAACCCGGCCGCCCGGCTTCGGCGCGCGGCACCAACCCCGCGCCCTCCGGTCTTCCTAACGTGGCAGCCATCCCACCCAGGAGGACCACCCGTGCAACCTCACGCACCCTCGCCCGTGCCCCGGGGCGACGGCCCGCGGCTCGACGCGATGCTCGCCGACCTCGAAGAACTGGTCACCTGCGAGTCCTACTCCGCCGACCACGCGGCCCTGGCCCGCAGCGCCCGGGTCGTCGCCGACCAGGGCGGCAGGCTGCTCGGCGGCGCCCGCCCGCAGATCCTCGACGTCGAGGGCGTCACCCACCTCCGGTGGACCTTCGGCACGCCCCGCGTCCTGCTCCTCGGCCACCACGACACGGTCTGGCCGACCGGTTCCCTGGCCTCCCACCCCTGGTCGGTGCAGGACGGCGTCGCCCGCGGACCCGGTGTCTTCGACATGAAGGCCGGCCTGGTCCAGATGTTCCACGCGCTGTCGGCCCTGCCCTCCCTCGACGGCGTCTGCGTCCTCGTCACCGGCGACGAGGAACTCGGCTCTCCCACCTCCCGCGCCCTCGTCGAGGACCTCGCCCGCCGCTGCGCGGCCACCCTGGTCCTGGAACCCTCGGCGCCGGGCGGGGCGCTGAAGACCGGCCGCAAGGGGGTGTCGATCTACGACATCACCGTGCGCGGCCGGGCCGCCCACTCCGGCCTGGAACCCGAGAACGGCGTCAACGCCGCCGTCGAGCTGGCCCATCAGATCCTCGCCCTCGACCCGCTCGCCGCGTCCGTCGTGGCGGACACCGGCCCGGGGACGACCATCACGCCCACCGTGGCGTCGGCGGGCACCACCACCAACACCGTCCCCGCGCTCGCCCGTGTGAACCTGGACGTCCGCGTGCCCACGGCGGCCGCGCAGGACGAGGTGGACCGCCGGCTGCGCGAGCTGGCGCCCCGGGTCCCGGGCACGCGCCTGGAGATCGACGGCGGCCCGAACCGGCCGCCCCTCGACCCCGACGCCTCCGACGCGCTGTTCGCGCTCGCCGCGCGCACGGCCGGCGAACTGGGCCTCGCCCCGCTGCGCGGCGCGACCGTCGGCGGAGCCTCGGACGGCAACTTCACCGCCGGCGTCGGCTGCCCCACCCTGGACGGACTCGGCGCCGTCGGCGACGGGGCGCACGCCGACCACGAACACGTCCTGGTGGCCGCCCTGCCCGACCGCGCCCGACTGCTCACCGGGCTGGTGGGTGCGCTGCGATGAACACGCCCGACATCCGCACGCTGCACCGTGTCGAGGACCTCGAAGCCGTCGCCCTCCTCTACGCGGGCATCTGGGGCACCGACCCCGCCTGCCCGCCCGTCTCCCCCGAGGTGATGCGCGCCCTCGCCCACGCGGGCAACTACGTAGCCGGTGCCTACGAGGACGGCCGGCTCGTCGGTGCCTCCGTCGGCTTCTTCGGCGCCCCCGTGGGCACCACGCTGCACTCCCACATCACGGGCACCCTGGCGGGCCGCGGCATCGGCCTGGCCCTCAAACTGCACCAGCGGCAATGGGCGCTGGCGCGCGGCCTGACGCGGATCACCTGGACCTACGACCCCCTCATCCGCCGCAACGCCCACTTCAACCTGACCAAGCTGGGCGCCCGGCCCGAGGAGTACCTCACCGACTTCTACGGAGCCATGGACGACGCCGTCAACGGCGGTGACCCGTCCGACCGTGTCCTCGCCGTCTGGGACCTCACCGCCCCCGTACCGGCCGCCGCCCCGGACCCCGCGCGGACCGGGCCCGACACGGTCCCGGCCGGTGCCGAGCACGGCCTCCTCGACCGGGCCGGACTGCCCGTCACCACACACACCGGCGCCGCGACCGTCCTGATCGACCTGCCCGACGACATCGAGCGGCTGCGCCGCACCGACCCGTCGGCCGCGCGCGCCTGGCGTCTCGCGCTGCGCGACGTCCTGGGCGGCCTCCTCGCGGAGGGCGCCCGCGTCACCGCCTTCCACGCCCGACGGCGGTACGTCGTCGAGCGCCCTTCGACCACGCCGTACCGACCCGTTCAGGAGCCCACTTCATGAAGCCGAAGATCACCGGCGTCGAGCTGCGCCGTATCGCCATGCCGCTCGTCGCCCCGTTCCGCACCTCCTTCGGCGTGGAGACGCGCCGCGACGTCCTGCTGGTCCGCGTCGTCACCACGGAGGGCGAGGGCTGGGCGGAGTGCGCGGCGATGTCGGAACCCCGGTACTGCGCCGAGTACGTCGACGGCGCCCAGGACGTGATGCGGCGCTTCCTCGTCCCCGCCCTGCCGAAGGACGGGGTGGACGCCACCGGGGTGGGCCGTGCGCTGGAGCCCTTCACCGGCCACCACATGGCGAAGGCGGCCCTGGAGACGGCGGTGCTCGACGCCCAGCTCCGTGCCTCGGGCGAGTCGTTCGGCGGCTACCTCGGCGCGGCGCGCGACCGGGTCCCCTGCGGTGTGTCGGTCGGCATCATGGACTCGGTGCCCCAGCTCCTCGACGCCGTCGAGCGGTACGTCGCCGAGGGCTATGTGCGCATCAAGCTGAAGATCGAGCCGGGCTGGGACGTGGAACCGGTGCGCGCGGTCCGTGAGCGGTTCGGCGACGACCTGCTGCTCCAGGTCGACGCCAACGCCGCGTACACGCTGGTGGACGCTCAACACCTTGCCCGTCTGGACGCGTTCGGTCTGCTGCTGATCGAACAGCCCCTGGCCAACGACGACATGGTGCAGCACGCGCGGCTGGCGAAGCTGCTGCGGACCCCGGTCTGCCTGGACGAGTCCATCGAGTCCGCCGCTCACGCCGCCGCGGCGCTCTCCCTCGGCGCCTGCTCCGTCATCAACGTCAAGCCGGCCCGCGTGGGCGGCTATCTGGAGGCGCGCCGCATCCACGACCTGGCCCGCGCCCACGGTGTCCCGGTCTGGTGCGGCGGCATGCTGGAGACCGGCATCGGCCGTGCCGCGAACCTGGCCCTCGCGGCCCTGCCCGGGTTCACTCTGCCCGGCGACACCTCCGGCTCCCACCGGTACTTCGCGACCGACATCACGGAGCCGTTCGTGCTGGCGGACGGTCATCTGGAGGTCCCCACCGGCCCGGGACTCGGCGTCGAGCCGCTGCCCGACGTCCTGGACGAGGTGACCACCTCCCGCGAGTGGCTGCCGCTGTAGCGGCGAACGCCGGGCACGGGCGCTCGGTCGCCCGTGCCCGGCCTGATCCGTCAGAACCGGCCGGCGTACGGTTCGTCGTTCGGCTCGGACGCGATGGCCGAGGTGACGGTGCGATAGGCGGCCCGGGCGTGGGCGAGGCGGGCCAGGGCCGTGCCGACGAGGGTGGCGGTGAGCAGGCAGGCGAGCCAGAAGGTGTCGCGGTGCCCGATCCAGCTGAGGGTGCCCGCGGGCGGGATCGCGAAGCCGTTGAGGAGCAGCCAGCACAGCACGGCCGTTCCCGGGGCCGCGGTGAAGCTGGCGCAGAAACCGAGCACGGCGGCGAGCAGGGACAGCGCGGCCAGGGCGAGCGCGGGACGGTCCGTGCCCACGGTGGTGTTGAGCAGGGCGACCAGGACCAGTGCGCCGCCGAAGGCCGTCGCCCACACCAGCGGCGTGGCCACGGGCCGGGGAACGGGGCGGGCCCCGGTACTGAGGGACACCCACTCGATCATGTTAACGATTCCTTCCGGTCCTGCGCGGCGCCGACGGCAGGCTCCGCCTGCTGCCGCGTGCGGACCCTGGAGGACGGATTGTCCCACCGTGCTTCCGCCCGGGCCGCGTGGGCCGGTTGCGGTGCTCGGTAGGGTGACACACCTGCGGGCTTCGAGGAACGGTCGAATCGAGACAGTCGGACAGGGTGCGGACCGTCACAACGTCCCGTTCACAGCGGCCTGTTCGGCCAGTCGAGCAGCCGGGCTCCGAGTACCGCGGTCTGCAAGGCGTAGCGGTGCGCCGCGTCGGTGGGGTCGCTGCCCGTCAGCGCATGGACGCGCTCCAGCCGGTAGGTCAGGGCGCGCACGCTGAGCGACAGCCTCCGGGCGGCCGCCGCGGCCACACAGCCGCTGTCGAAGTACGCGCTGAGCGTGTCCAGCAGCGGCCGCGCTCCTCCCCGCGCCCCCTCCAGCGGCGCCAGCGTGTGGTGCACCAGGTCCACCAGCGCCTGCCGGTCGCGGGCCAGAACGGGGAAGACCAGCAGATCGCAGGCGCGCAGCAACGGGTCGTCGAGGCCCATGCGCTGGGCGACGTCCAGGGCGTTGAGGGCCTCCTCGTAGCTGTGACCGATACCGACGGTGCCCGTGCGGGGGCGGCCGATGGCGACCTGGCTGTCGCCGGTGGCCGCGTGGACGAGCTCGGCGAAGTGCGTGAGCACGTCGGGCTGATCGCCGGGCGCGATGCACACCATGCGCCCGTCCTTGGTGGTGAACAGGATCCGGCGGCTCTCGAACCGCGCGAACAGGTCGTCGGCCACCTGCCGGGGAACGGGGTCGGTCTCGTCGTAGGACTCGGGGCCCTTCGCCACGGCGACGGCGTGGCCGCGGGACAGACGCAGCCCGAACCGCTCGCAGCGCGAGGCGAGTTGACCGGCGTCGCCGCGGCCGTGGAGCAGGTCGTCGATGAACTCGCGCCGGGCCGCCTCCTCCCTGCGGACGACGAGCCGCTGCGCCCGCTCGTAGCCGTCGGCGAAGGCGTCGACCGCCTGCTCGATCACGGCCAGGACATGGTCCGGAGCGGCTGCCGCAGGGCGGCGTTCGCGGCCGGCCGTGATGTGGGCGCGTACCAGGGCGCGCCAGCCGTGCCCGGCCTCGGCCGCCCTGGCCCCCAGGGCGCGACGGGACTCGATCTCGTCGCGGGTCAGCCGGCGACCGGTGCGGGCGGCGTCCGTGAGGATCTCCTCGAAGCCCTCGAGGAACGTCTCGTCGGCGATGGTGACAGTCATGTCGTTTCCCCTCGGTTCGGGTGTCGTCACGCGGGCGTTCGGGCGGGGCCGTGGGGCGGGCCGAGGCCATGACGCCGCACCGCCGCGCCCCGCTCTCGCGTACTCAGCGCCGGGCATGCGCTGCCGCCTCGACGGGTTCGGCCACCACGGACGCGTCCGGCGTGGCGGGGGTCCCCTGCCGGGTGCGGGTGAGGCGGCGGGCGAGGGGCTCGGTCCAGCGGGCGGTGAGCGGGCCGATGACGACCAGGATCAGGACGTACGCGGTGGCCAGGGGCCCGATCCGGGGCTCGGCGCCCACGGCCAGCCCGGCGATGACGATGGAGAACTCGCCGCGGGCGACGAGGGTGCCGCCGGCCCGCCACCGTCCCTTGGCCGGAATACCGGCACGGCTGGCGGCCCAGTAGCCGGTGGCGATCTTGGTGAGGGCGGTGACGGCGGCCAGCGCGAGGGCCGGCAGGAGTACCGGCGGGATGTCGGCGGGGTCGGTGGACAGACCGAAGAAGACGAAGAACACGGCGGCGAACAGATCCCGCAGCGGGGTGAGCAGGTTTCCCGCGCCCTCGGCGACCTCGCCGGACAGGGCGATGCCGACGAGGAAGGCACCGACGGCCGCGGAGACCTGCAACTGCTGTGCCGTACCGGCGACGAAGAGGGTCAGGCCGAGCACGACCAGCAGGAGCATCTCGGAGTTGTCGGAGGAGACCGCGCGGCTGACGAGCCGGCCGTGCCGCAGCGCCACGTACAGGACGGCGCCGACGGTGCCGAGGGCGATCAGCAGGGTGACGGCACCGCCCGCGAGGCTCACCCCGGCGACCAGCGCGGTCAGGATCGGCAGATAGACCGCCATGGCCAGGTCCTCGAGGACCAGGATGCCGAGGACCACCGGTGTCTCACGGTTGCCGAGCCGGCCCAGGTCGCCCAGGACCTTCGCGATCACCCCGGAGGAGGAGATCCAGGTGACACCGGCCAGCGCGACGGCGGCCACCGGCCCGAGGCCCAGCAGCAGCGCCATCGCGGCGCCGGGCGCGGCGTTGAGGACGAAGTCGACGGCGCCGGAGGGGTATTGGGTCTTGAGGTTCGTGACGAGATCGGAGGCGCTGTACTCCAGACCGAGCAGGAGCAGCAGCAGGATGACGCCGATCTCGGCACCGGTGGCGACGAACTCCTCGCTGGCCTGCAACGGCAGGATGCCACCGTGGCCGAAGGCGAGCCCGGCGAGCAGGTAGAGGGGTACGGGCGACAGGCCCACCCGTCCGGCGAGGCGGCCCAGCAGGCCCAGGGCGAGAATGATCGCCCCCAGTTCGATGAGCAGGGCGGTGGTGTCGTGCACGGGCGTCTGTCCTCCGGTTCGGTTCGGCGACGGCGTCTGTGCCTTCTGGGCGGCGAGCGGGCGCCGCGGCTGCGGCAGTTGCGCGGGTGCGGCGGGCGGTACGGCTGGGCGTGCGGGACTGACCGGCTCCAGGGGAGCCGGGCGTGGAGGGGGCGGTCACGGCGTGCGGACGCGCGGTGCGGCAGGCACCGGTGCCTGCCTCGCGACGAGCACCAGAACGGCAGGGCGCGGCTCGTGGCCAGAGGCCGGCCCGGCAGATGGACTCGGTCGCAGCGCCGGGGGCGCGTCGGACCGGGCGTCAGACGGCGGAAGCGGCGTGACCCGGATCGGGCACGCTGTCGCGCGCGGTGTTGTCGATACGCGCGGGCCTGACGGCAGCGGCGGACGGGCGGCAGGACACCCCGGCGGCAGGGAGGGTGCGGGCGCGGGCATGTCGGCGCATGTCACGTCCCCCATCACGTCGCGTTTCAGGACAGCCGGAAAGGGCGGCCGCAGAATGAGTCGGCTCCTGCTCATCGGAGCACCTGACTCGGTAGCGGAGTTTACCGTACGACTAATGGCGCATTAGGCGCTTTCGCCCATCAACTGCCTTTACCCGCAGGCTCGCCGTGTCGCCCGTCGTGCGGCGCCGGTCTCGGCGGGCCGGCACGGCTGTGCCCAGCGCGACGATCAGCACGGAGACGGCGACCGGGGTCAGGAAAGGGGTCATGACAGCTCCTTGCGGCTGACGGGATGCCGGCCGATGCGGGGGCGGTGAAGGTTTGCGGGGCACGCTCGACCGAGGCGATCTCGTCCGCGGGAACACGCGGGAGCGGCGGCTCAACCGCGAGTGCTGGGACTGCCGGGGTCGTACGGAGCACACCGCGCGGCGTCGGCGCCGACGGCCTCCGAGGTGAGGAGCGCGACGAAGTGCGGTGAGGCGGCGGCGTGAGCCTGTGCCATGCCCTCACCCCCGTAACCGATGCCCTGGGTCCCGGCGCCGCGTCCGCATTGCCGGACCGCGACACCGGGGCCCCTCCCCGTGTTTCTGCCGCCCCCATCCTGGACCGGCCGCACCCCGTGGCACATTGCCGTGTTCAGGCAGTCTTGGCGCGCTCCGCATGCCGGACCGTGACGCGTGGGTGCGGAACTTCGCGGTCGACCGGCACCGACGCCGATCTTGACGTCTTCGGCCCGCATCGGGTCGGATGCGCTGTCGGACCCGGGACGAGGAACGGCACCACAGAAGAGGAGCAGACGCGTGTTCATAGCGGCCGAGAACGCCTTCGACCCCGCCGAGATCCTGAGCCTCTACGGCTCGGTCGGCTGGGAGGGCTACACCGCCGACATCGACAGCCTGTGCCGCGGACTGTCGAACTCCCACCTGGTCATCACGGCACGGGACGATTCAGGCACCCTGCTCGGCCTCGCCCGGACCCTCTCCGACGACGAGCACATCTGTTACGTACAGGACGTCGTGGTCGACCCCGCGTATCACCGGCAGGGCGTCGGCCGGGCGCTGCTCGAGCACCTCGCACGGCGTTACGCGCACTGCCGCGCCTTCCTGCTGTCCACCGACGACGCGTCGACGCCGGACGGGGCGCGCAACCACGCGTTCTACCGGAGCCTCGGTCTTCTCTCCTACGAGGAGAAGGGCCTGACGGGCTTCGCACTCCCGCGGAACCGCCCGGACCTGGGTGAGACCGCGCCGTGACCCCCTGGGAAACACCGAGGCCCGCCGCCTCACGGCGGCGGGCCTCACAAAGTGGGCGGGCCTGCGTCAGCCGCGCACGATGTTCTCGGCCTGGGGGCCCTTCTGGCCCTGGGTCACGTCGAACGTGACCGGCTCGCCCTCGACCAGCTCGCGGTAGCCGTTGCCGCTGATGTTGGAGTAGTGGGCGAAGACGTCCGGGCCGCCGCCGTCCTGGGCGATGAACCCGAAGCCCTTTTCGGCGTTGAACCACTTCACGGTGCCGCTGGCCATGCTGTTTGTCCTTCGATATCGCCGAGAGGTCCCGGCTGGTCTGTGGGCAGGGCCGTCCGTCGCCGGAAGGCCCCGGCGTCCGTTCTACCCTGTCGACGCCCAGTTATCCGACTCATTTTCATACGGGCCGCGAAACGAGGTGAAGTCGGGGTCGGAGTTACTCCCGCGGATGCACTCGAATGGGTGCACTCCCCCGCCAAGAGGCCCGGGTGAGACGGTGGTTGTTCAGCCCCCGGAGGCGGCCGGATGGGCGTGGGCGGCCTGGAGGAGTCCGGCCGCGCCGCGGACCGCCGCGGTGTGCGGCGCGGGCACGACACGCAGGGACGCGGGCAGCCGGGCGGAGAGCTGTCCGGTGATGTCGGGGCGCAGGGCGCCGCCGCCGGCCAGGAGGACGCCACGGTCCAGGGCTTCGGCGGTGAGCCCGGTGCGATCCTGGCCGAGCATCGCGGTGAGCATCCTGGCCACGGCTTCGGCGAGGTGCCCCGGGGTGGTCGCGTCGTCCAGGTCGCCGGTGCCCAGGGCGGTGCGCCGGGCGTCGGTGACGGCGCCGTCGCTCAGCAGCACGACCTCCGTCACCTGGGCGCCGAGGTCCACGACCAGCAGAGGGCGGGCCAGATCCGCGCCCGCGGCCTGGGCGATGCTCCGGGCGCTCGGCACGGTCAGGACGGTGCGCGGGCGCAGCACGTCCAGGGCGGCGCGGGCCCGGGTGCGGTAGGCGAGGCCGTCCAGGACCGGCGATGTGATGATGATCATGGGCTGCGCGAGGCGGGGCACCCGGTCCGCGAGCAGGCGCCGCAGCATCCGGGCACAGCCCGGCGTGTCGACGATGGTGCCGCGCTGCACGGGGTGGACCGCGCCGGTGCCGGGGACGGTCACGGTGGGCACGTCGACGACGACACCACGGCCGGCGATCCAGGCGCGGGTACGGGCGCTGCCCATGTCCAGCGCGATGCCGCAGCACTGCCGGCACAGCGGCCAGGGCCGGTGCCGGGCGGGCACGGCGTACGAGGGGCGGGCGTCGGTCATGGCACGGCCTCCCCGACCTGCTGGCAGGCGCGGCAGCGGCGGACCTGCGGCACGATCATCAGCCGTTCCCGGTCGATGGGGCCCCGGCACACGCGGCAGGTGCCGTACGAGCCGTCGTCCATCCGCCGGAGCGCCGCCTCGACGTCGGTGAGGACCATACGGGCGGAGGCTGCGAGCTTGACGAGGACCTCCGTCCGCGCGGCGGTCTGCCGGGCCGGCCCGTCCTCGGCGCGCGAGCCGACGGGCGCGGCGAGCCGACGCAACTGCTCCTGACGGAAGAGCAGTTGCTCGTGAAGGCTCTCGCGCAGTGCGGCAAGATCCTCGGCCGACAGGTGCGGTGCGCCCTCGCCGACGGTCTGCTGGTTCACCCTGTCTCCCTCCTCGTGACTGCGCTCGGGATCGGTCCGGACGGCGGTCAGGCGGAGACGCGCCGGCAGGCGACGCAGTGGCGGGTGTAGGGGAGGATCTCCAGCCGTTCCGCGGGGACGGGCTTGGCGCAGCCCGCGCAGGTGCCGTACGTACCGTCCTCGACGCGGGCGAGGGCCTCCTCGATCTCCTTCAGCACGCGCAGCGTCGCGGCCTTCTGCTCGGACAGCAGGTGCCCGTCGACGCCGGGCCCGGTCTCGAGCAGGGCCTGCAGTTGCGCCAGCCGGGAGGCACGGGCGTGTTCCAGGCGCTGACGCGCCTCGTGCAGGTGGAGGTCGGCCGGGGTGGCGGGGAGCGACATGGTTCTGTCCTTTCTCGGCGGTCCGCCTCGCGCCGCCGTGAGGCGGGTGCGCGGGTGCGGCATGCGGGAGACGGGCGGCCCGGTGGCGCGTCCGGGCCGCCCGTCGGAGGGGTGGTGTCTTCCACCCTGGCCGGACCGGGGACGGATACCTATCGGGCGCGGGCCCCATTTGGGCCGGGGCGCGGGCCCCATACGACGGTGCCGCGGGCGGCGGTGGCGGCCGGGGCGCCGGGGCCATGGGCAGCGTTGCCCCGGCGAAATGGGGTCCGGGCCCCATCGACGCGGGGACGCGGGCCGGGAGAGCCTGGCGCAGGCTCTCGCGCGCGACCGGCACCGCGGATGCGGATGCGGATGCGGACCGCGCGATGACCGACAGTGGAGTGGGACCGACGCAACTGAGGGAAGAGGGAGGCGCGAGCCGGTGTCGTTGTTCTGGCGGATCTTCGCCCTGAACGCCGTGGTACTGGGCACGGCCACCGCGCTGCTGCTCTGGGCGCCGGTGACCGTCTCGGTGCCGGTGGTGCTCACGGAGGCGGTGATCCTGGTCGGCGGCCTGGTGGTCATGCTGTTCGCCAACGGCGCGCTGCTCCGGCTCGGGCTGGCTCCGCTGGACCGGCTGACGAAGCTGATGGCCACCGTCGATCTGCTGCGGCCTGGCCAGCGTCTGCCCGCCCAGGGCGGCGGCGAGGTCGCCGACGTCATCCGTACGTTCAACGCGATGCTGGAGCGCCTCGAGCAGGAGCGGGTCGCCAGCAGCGCCCGGGTGCTGCTGGCCCAGGAGGCCGAACGCCGCCGTATCGCGCAGGAGCTGCACGACGAGGTCGGCCAGAGCATGACCGCGATCCTGCTGGGGCTGAAACGGGCTTCGGACAGGGCGCCCGAGCCGCTGTCGAAGGAGCTCCAGGAGATCCAGGAGATCACCCGGGACAGCCTGGACGAGGTGCGCCGTCTGGTGCGCCGGCTGCGGCCCGGGGTGCTGGACGACCTCGGGCTGGTCAGCGCCCTGACCTCGCTCACCGAGGACTTCGCCACGCATACGGGGCTTCAGGTCGGCCGCCGCTTCGACACCGAACTGCCCGCCCTGGATCCGGAGACGGAGCTGGTCCTCTACCGCGTCGCCCAGGAGTCACTGACCAACGCCGCCCGCCACGCGGAGGCCGAACGGGTCACCGTGGCCCTGCGGCTCGCCCGTGACACAGTGGTGCTGACCGTCACCGACGACGGCCACGGCATCACCACGCCGCGTGAAGGCGCCGGAATCCGGGGCATGCGCGAGCGGGCCCTGTTCATCGGCGGCAGCCTGGAGGTCGCCCCGGCGCCCCGGGCCGGCACGGCCACCGGGACGACCGCAACGACCGGTACGACCGGCACCGGCACCGGCACCGGCACCGGCACCCAGGTCACGCTCACCGCGCCCGTATCCCGAAAGCAGCTCTGACGACATGCCCGACACCACCCCGAGCCCCGGCACGGACACGCGGACGATCCGGATCCTGCTCGCCGACGACCACGCCCTCGTCCGCCGCGGTGTGCGGCTCATCCTCGACCAGGAGCCGGACCTCGAAGTGGTCGCCGAGGCCGGGGACGGCGCCGAGGCCGTCGAACTGGCCCGTAGCCACGACCTGGACCTGGCCGTGCTCGACATCGCCATGCCCCGGCTGACCGGACTCCAGGCCGCCCGGGAACTGGCCGCCCTCAAACCGGGCCTGAGGGTCCTGATGCTCACGATGCACGACAACGAGCAGTACTTCTTCCAGGCTCTCAAGGCCGGGGCCAGCGGTTATGTGCTGAAGTCCGTCGCCGACCAGGATCTCGTCGCCGCGTGCCGGGCCGCGATGCGCAACGAGCCCTTCCTGTACCCCGGTGCGGTCACCGCGCTGATCCGCAACTACCTCGACCGCGTCCGCCACGGCGAGGAGACCCCGGACCAGGTCCTCACCCCGCGCGAGGAGGAGGTCCTCAAGCTGGTCGCCGAGGGCCACTCCTCCAAGGAGATCGCCGATCTGCTGTTCATCAGCATCAAGACCGTCCAGCGGCACCGCGCCAACCTGCTGCACAAGCTGGGCCTGCGCGACCGGCTCGAACTCACCCGCTACGCCATCCGCGCCGGGCTGATCGAGCCCTGACCGTCGGGCGTCACCGAGGAACGTCCGCGCAGAAGCGCGCACCACGAAACACACACCACCGGGGGAAGGGGGGACGGCACATGCACAGCCCGGCTCGCCGCGGCCCCCGCCTCACCCGAAGCGTCGTCCTCGCGCTGCTCGCGGCTCTGCTGCTGGTGCTGTCGCCGACCGGCGCCGACTCGACGGCCTCCGCCCCGAAGGCCACCGCAGCCGCCTCCGCCACCTCAGCCGCGTCATCAACCTCGGCTTCCCCCGCCGTCGCAGCCCGCGCCGACACGGCGGACGTGCAGGCGACAACCGGTTCGGAGCACCCCGACGCCGACCGCTACGACCAGCCCCGCGCCGACGACGAATCCGCCACCGCCCGCACCGCCCGGGCGGCGGCCGTGCGCGACCTGCGCGGCGACCACCCGGCCCCGCGCGACCAGCTCACCGCCTGCTCGCGAACCGGATTCGTCCCGCTGCCCCGGTCGCTCTCGCGCGAGGCGGGCACGGGACCTGTCCACCCCCGCGAGCCCCGGCCCACCCCCGACCGCGGGCGAGCGCCTCCCTCGGCCTCCGGCATCTGACACCACCTTCCTCTCCCCTCATCCCGCCCGCCGCACCACCTTCGTGGCCGCGGCGCGCCCGCCGGAGGCTTCTCTTGACCCGCTCCCACCGCCTGAGGGCCGTGCTGGCCCTCGCCGCGATCGCCGTATCGCTGTTCATCACGTTCACCGTGTCGGTCCGTCTCGGCCTCGACCTGCGCGGCGGCACGCAGATCGTGCTCCAGACCCGCCCCACCGCCACCACCGACTCCGGCCGCGAGGCCACCGACCGCGCGCTGGAGGTCCTGCGCGGCCGGATCGACGCGCTCGGTGTCGCCGAACCCACCCTCGTCCGCTCCGGCGACGACCGGATCATCGTCGAACTGCCGGGCGTGCAGGACCCGAAGCAGGCAGCCGACGTCCTCGGACGCACCGCGCAGCTGTCCTTCCACCCGGTCCTGGGCACCGCCGGTGACGACACCACGCGACCGCTGCCGAAGCGGCCCCGCGAGACGGTGCTGCCGGACGAGTCCGGAACGCGACTGCGACTCGGGGCGGCGGCCCTGACCGGCGAGCACGTCGAGGAGGCGGCCGCCCGGTTCGACCAGCAGACCGGTGCCGGCTGGCATGTCACGGTCGACTTCAAGGGCGCCGGCGGCGACGGCTGGGCCCGGCTCACGGGCGAGGCCGCCTGCAGCCCGCCCGGCGATCCGACCCGCCGCGTCGCCATCGTCCTCGACGGAAAGGTCGTCTCCTCCCCGCAGGTCGACCCGGCCGTCGCCTGCGACACCGGCATCCGCGACGGCGCCACCCAGATCACCGGCTCCTTCGACTCCGACGAGGCCCGCGAGCTGGCCCTGCTCATCAACGGCGGCGCGCTGCCCGTGCCCGTCGAGACGGTCGAGCAGCGCACCGTCGGCCCGACCCTGGGCGCGCAGGCGATCAGCGCCAGCGCCTGGGCGGCGGCCATCGGCACCACGGTCACCGCGCTGTTCATCATCGTCGTCTACCGGCTGATGGGCTTCCTCGCCGCGATCGCCCTGGTCTGCTACGGCCTCGTCTCCTACGCCGCGCTGGCCGCGCTCGGCGCCACGCTGAGCCTGCCGGGCCTGGCCGGTTTCGTCCTGGCGATCGGCATGGCCGTCGACGCCAATGTGCTGGTCTTCGAGCGGGCACGTGAGGAGTACGCCGCCCGCCGGGCACCCAGCACCCGTTCCGCGCTGGCGGCCGGGTTCCGCAACGCCCTGAGCGCGATCGCCGACTCCAACATCACCACGCTGATCGCCGCCGCGCTGCTGTTCTTCCTGGCCTCCGGACCCGTGCGCGGCTTCGGCGTCACGCTCGGCATCGGAGTGCTCGCCTCGATGTTCAGCGCGCTGGTGATCAGCCGTGTGCTCGCCGAGTACGCGGCGAGCCGTCCCCGGCTGCGCCGCCGTCCCGGCCTCACCGGGATCGCGACCGCGGGCGCGCTCCGCGAACGGCTCACGCGCCGCGACCCGCAACTGATGCGGCACCCGCGCCGCTGGCTGGCCACGGCCGCCGTCGTGCTCGTCCTCGCCGGTTCGGGTGTCGCGGTGCGCGGCATCGAGCTCGGCGTGGAGTTCACCGGGGGCCGCCTCATCGAGTACGCCACCGCCACCCCCGTCGACCCCGACCGGGCGCGTGACGCGCTCGCCGAGGCCGGGCACCCGCGGGCCGTCGTCCAGTCCTCCGGCGACACCGGCCTGACCGTGCGCACCGAGTCACTGACCCGTGCCCAGGAGGCCGAGGTCACCGACGTCGTACGCGGTCTCGGCGGGCGGGCCGACAAGGTCCGCGACGAGCTGATCGGCCCCAGTCTCGGCGCAGAGCTGCGCCGGGGCGCCCTCATCGCCCTGGCCACGGCGCTCGGGGCCCAACTCGTCTACCTCGCGGCGCGCTTCCGCTGGGTGTTCGGCACGGCCGCGGTCGCGGCCCTGGCCCACGACGTGGTCATCCTGGTCGGTGTCTTCGCCTGGCTCGGCAAGCCCGTCGACGGTGTCTTCCTAGCGGCGCTGCTCACCGTCATCGGCTACTCGGTCAACGACTCCGTCGTCCTCTTCGACCGCGTCCGGGAACTGGCCCGGCGCACTCCTCGGGCACCGCTGCCCGGCGTCGCGAACCAGGCGATCCTGCAGACCCTGCCCCGCACCGTGAACACGGGCATGGGCGCCGTGTTCATCCTCACCGCCCTGGCCGTGCTCGGCGGATCCTCCCTCACCGACTTCGCCCTCGCCCTGCTCATCGGAGTGGTCGTCGGCACGTACTCCTCCGTCCTGACCGCCATGCCCGTCGCCCTCGAACTCCACCGCCTGAAGTCGGCGCCGGTGCCCGCGCCACGGCCCCGCACCCGCGGCGCGACGGACGGGGTCCACACCACCGGCGAGGCGAGGTGACACCGGCCCGACGACGACCGGAACCGCTCAGGACGACGTCCGCGGCGGGCTGGTGCGCAGGCCGAGCTGCCCGTGCACGACCGCCTGCGGCCGCGTCCGGGCCCACATGCCGGGTGTCACGGCAGATGAGGGCCCGCCATGAGTAGCCACGGCAGTACCGCGGCCGGGATCAGCAGGGCGGCGAACCACGCGTCGCGGTGCGCGGAGCGGGTCGAGGCGAACACGGCGGCCGCGAGGCCGGCAACCAGCGCCGCGTAGCCCACGTACCAGCCGCGCTCGATGACGTCGTGGCCCCAGAGGCTGATGCCGGCCCGGTCCAGGCTCTCGCCCAGCGCGTCACCGCTCGCCGGCTCTCCCCAGTCGGCGGTGACGAAGCCGCACTGGGCGACGGCCAGGGCGCGGACGGCGACGAGCAGGGGCGTGGGGACGCGGTTACCTGGCCTGCGCAGGGTCGTCCAGGCCAGGTAGCCGCCGACGGCAGCCAGTGCCGGGGCGAGGGAGAGGAGATAGGCGGCCGTGTACAGGCGGCTCCAGGCGGTGTCGCCTTCCGACGGCCGTGCCGACGACGCCGCCCCCAGCAGCGGTGCGCTGTCCATCCAGCGCCGCAGCGCGGGTGCCACCACTACCAGGACCAGCACGAAGAGCGCCACGCCCGAGCACACCAGGCATCGGCGGGCCCTGGGACCGAACCGTTCAAGATCCCAGTCCAGGGCGGTCGAACGCATGCGCACACCTCAGCGACGCCCGCAGGGCGCGACACAACCCTCCCGGGGCGGCGAGGGCGGCTGTCCCGCGGCGTTCGGATCACCTCATCCGTACGCGGCCGAACCACCGAAGTCCATCAGAGACACACAGCCACGGGCGTCACTGGAACGAGGAGGCAAGATGGGCACGCAGGGTTCGTCGGAGGGCGAGTCCGTATGGGACTACCCGCGCCCTCCGGCGGTGGAGGCGGACCGGCGTCCGGTGCGCGTGGAGTGCGGCGGACAGATCGTCGCGGAGACCACGCACGCGCTTCGCGTGCTGGAAACCAGCCATCCCCCGGTGTTCTACCTTCCGCCGGAGGACGTCCGGTTCGAGTTTCTCCGTGTCGCGGACGGCCGCAGCTGGTGCGAATGGAAGGGCGAGGCCCGCTTCTGGGACCTCGTGGTCGGCGAGGAGCTGCGCGGACGAGCCGCGTGGAGCTACCCCAGTCCCGCCGAGCCCTACGGCGTGCTGAAGGGACACCTCGCCTTCTACGCGGGCCGGGTCGACCGCTGCACGGTGGCCGACGAGACGGTCACCCCGCAGGAGGGCGACTTCTACGGCGGCTGGATCACCCACGAGATACGGGGACCGTTCAAGGGCGCGCCGGGGACCCTCGGCTGGTAGCGGAGGCGCGGCGATGTCACCTCCCACGGCATCCCGGCCGGTCCGCCTCGAGCTCCACGGCATCCCGGCCGGTCCGCCCCGGGTTCCACGGCGTCCCGTAACCGCGCGAGCCCTACTTGCCCCTCAATACGGCGCGGCACCGGGCCGCACGATCGCGAAGGTCTCGTATGACTGCTCCGCACTGGCTCTTCGGCGACCAGTTGGGTCCGCACTTCCTGACCCCCGGTCCCGACGGCCCCGGCCGCGACGCGCCGGTCCTCATGATCGAGGCCCGCTCGGTGTTCCGCCGCCGGAGATTCCACCGGGCGAAGGCCCACCTCGTCCTGTCGGCCATGCGGCACCGCGCCGCGGAACTCGGCGACCGGGTCCGCCTCGTCCGCGCGGACACCTACCGGGAAGGGCTGCGCGAAGCGGTCGGCGACGGCCCGCTGACCGTGCACCACCCGACCTCGTACGCGGCCCTACGGCTGGTGCGGTCGCTGGAGAACGTCACGACGCTGCCCGCACGCGGCTTCCTCGTCGAGCACGGCGACTTCCGCGCCTGGGCCGACGGCCGGCCCGGGGAGCGACTGCGTCAGGAGGACTTCTACCGCTGGGTGCGGCGCTCGCACGACCTGCTGATGGACGGCGACGAGCCGGCGGGCGGCCGCTGGAACCACGACCACGACAACCGCGAACCCCCGCCGAGAGGGGCGCGCACCCTGGACGCCCCGCCGCCCTACCGGCCGCGTGAGGACGACATCGACGACGAGGTGCGTCACGACCTGGACCGCTGGGAGCGCGACGGCTCGGTCGCCTTCGTCGGCCGGGACGGACCGCGCCGGTTCCCGGCCACCCGGAGGGAGGCGCTGGCGGCGCTGCGCCGGTTCGTGGACCACCGGCTCGCCGGTTTCGGCCCCCACGAGGACGCCGTGCTGGCCGAGGACCCGGTGATGAGCCACAGCCTGCTCTCCTCCTCGCTCAACCTCGGCCTGCTGCACCCGGCGGAGTGCGTGGAACGCGCCGAGGAGGCCTGGCGCGACGGCCGGGCTCCGGTCAACAGCGTGGAGGGGTTCGTCCGGCAGGTCGCCGGGTGGCGTGAGTACGTGTGGCAGCTGTACTGGTACTTCGGCGAGGAGTACCGCCGTCGCAACGCCCTCGGCCATCACCGGCCGCTGCCCGACTGGTTCCTGGAACTGGACGCCGACGCGGTCGAGGCCCGGTGTCTGGCCACGACGCTGGCCCAGGTCCGCGACACCGGCTGGACCCATCACATCCCGCGCCTGATGCTGCTGGGCGGTCACGCGCTCCAGCGCGGCTGGGACCCCGCGCAGGTGACGGACTGGTTCCACCGCTGCTTCGTGGACGGCTACGACTGGGTGATGGTGCCCAATGTGATCGGCATGTCCCAGTACGCCGACGGCGGGCGGATGACGACCAAGCCGTACACCTCCGGCGGCTCCTATGTGCACCGGATGAGCGACCTGTGCGGCGGATGCGCCCACCGGCCGCGCGAACGGGTCGGCACCCACGCGTGCCCGTACACGGCCGGGTACTGGGCGTTCCTGCACCGGCACCGGTCGCGCCTGGAACGCAACCCGCGGATGACCCAGGCGGTCCGGGGGCTGGACCGGCTCACCGACCTCGAGGAACTGCTGCGTCAGGAGCAGGACCGCGGCGACTCCCCGCCCTGACCGGCAGGGAGAAGTTCCGTCGACGGGCATCCGCGCGGACCGCTCGGCCCGAACCATCGACAGTGCCGTTCGTCCCGCGATACGGCTTTCCGCCTGTGCGGGACGTCCCTTCTCACCGTCCGAGGAGTGTCCATGACCATGAACAAGCCGCACGAGGCGGGCGCCGACCACGAGCAGCGGGAACAGCCCGTCGAAGGTGTCTCTCCGCTCCAGGACGTCAGGGAGGCGTGACCATGAGCGAGTCGCTGCCCCCTCCCGGTGAGACACCCCCCGCGGAGGGCTCCATCGCCGAAGCGCATCAGGAACGACCGGACGGCGGCATCTGGGAACACCCCCGTGTGTGGCTGTCCCTGATCGTGCTCGGCTGTCTTCTCGTGGCGGCGTTCTTCCTGGTGCGCGTCATCACTCTCTGATCAGCCGGCGACCGGGCCACTGGTGACGGCCTTCCACTGGCCGGAGGCCACCGAGTACACCGTCAGGCGCCGGTTGCGCGTGTCGCCGTACTCGTCGAAGGCGACATGGCCCGTGACCCCGTCGAAGGCGACCTCGGCCACGGCCCCCGCCATCTTCGTACGGGCGTCCCGGGGAAGCCTGCCGCCGTTGGCCGCGACGACGGACTTGACGCCCTCGATGAGGCTCCAGGCGGCGTCGTAGGCGTACGGTCCGTACCAGCCGGCCTGCTCCGAGTACCCCGCCTCGCGGTACCGGGTGAGGAAGTCCGGTCCGCCCGCCTGGTCTTCGGCGGGCACGCCGATGTTGAGGGCGAGGTCCCCGTCCGTCTTCGGGCCGGACGTCAGGAACTCCTGGTCGAAGATGCCGTCGCCGCCCATCAGGGGAACGTCGGCCCCGGCCTCCCTGAGCGCCTTGGAGAGCGCCCCGGCGGTGTCGTAGTAGCCGCCGAACCAGACGGCGTCGGCGCCCGAGCCACGGACCTTCGCGGCGAGGCCGGGGTAGTCGCTCTGCGAGGGGTCGACCTGCTCCGTGCCGACCACGGTTCCGCCGAGCTTCTCGAACTCGGCCGTGAAACCGGACGCCAGACCGGTGCCGTAGGCGCTCTTGTCGTCGATGACGAACACCCTGCTCTTTCCGGCCTCGTCGTGCAGGTACCGGGCGGCGAACGGCCCTTGGTCCACGTCCGTGGTCACCGTGCGGAAGTACGTCTCGTAGGGGCGGGACCTGGTGCCCATGGCCCAGGCCGTCCCCAGGGTGAGCGCGGGGTCGGTGTTGCCCGGGGAGACGTTGACCAGGTCCTCCTCGGCCATTGCCGGCACCAGCGCCCGGGCCACGCTGGAGTTGAGCGGTCCTACGACGCCCAGCACCTTCGCGTCGGACACGAACTCGGCGGCGTTCGACGCGCCCTTCGAGGGGTCGGCCATGTCGTCCACGGCCTTCAGCTCGAACTTGACGCCGGGAACGTGGCCCTTCTCGTTCGCCGTCCTGACCGCGAGGTCGGCGGAGTTGCGGATGCCGAGGCCCATGGAGGACAGACCACCACTGAGCGGTGCGTCCACCCCGATCACCACCGTGACGGAGGAGGCCCCGGAGCCGCTGCCGGCCGCTCCGCCGCCATGGGGCTTCTCGTCCTGATGGGAGAGCGTCCAGGTCAGGACGGAACCGGCCGTGAGCGTGGCCAGCGCCGCGCCGAGCACCACGGAACGCCGGGTGCGGGCGCGCGACCGGACGGACCTGCGCTCGTCCTTCTCCACCGCGGCCGTCGTCCCCAACGCCACCACGTCCTCGGGCGAGGGGGTGGGAGCGGGCGTAGGGGCGGGGGTGGGGACCGGAGGCGGGCCGGTCGGCCGGTCCGGGACCGGGCGCCGGGGGTCGGCCGGGGCCGCCCCGGAGTCACGGACCGTGGGCGTGTGCGCCGGGGGTGCGGGGGGTGGTGTCTGCTCGGCGGCGGCGTCCGGAGCCGGGGGCGATGGCGGGGTCGGCGTCGGATCGTGCGCGGGCTCGGGTTCCTGAACGACGTCCGCGTCATCGTCACGGGCCGGGAGCGAACGCAGCACCGACGCCAGCATCCTGGCCGCCTCGGCGGCGCCCACCCGCTGCTCCGGGTCCTTGGTGAGCAGCGCCTCCAGTACGGGCGCGAGGGGACCGGCGTGCACCGGAGGCGGCAGCGGCCGGGTGAACACGGCGACGGCCAGGGCGTGCAGACCCTCCGCCTCGAACGGCGGCTGCCCCTCGACGGCGTGATACAGCGTGGCGCCCAGCGCCCACAGGTCGTTGGCCGGGGTCGGGCGCTTGCCCTCCAACTGCTCCGGGGGCATGTACTGCGGCGTGCCGATGACGATCCCGCTGTGGCTCAACTTCGTCGTGGCGTCTGCGAGATGCGCGATACCGAAGTCGGTGAGCACGACCCGGTCCTTGGTCAGCAGGACGTTGTCCGGCTTGATGTCGCGGTGGACGATCCGCCCCTCGTGCGCCTCCTCGAGCGCGTCGAGCATGGCGGCACCGATCTCGGCGACCCGCCGCACGGACAGCCTGCCCTGCCGTCGGAGCGCGGCGGCCAGCGACTCCCCGCGGATGAACTCCATGACGATGACGGGGGCACCGTGGTGCTCCACCACGTCATGGATCGTGATGATCCCGGGGTGGCTGAGAGTGACCGCCGCGCGGGCCTCGCCGGTGAACCGCCTGAGCAGTGTGGCGCGGTCACCGTCCTCCAGCCCCGGCGGGAACAGGATCTCCTTGACGGCGACCTCGCGCCCGAAGAGCTGCTGGTCCACGCCGCGCCAGACGCGGCCCATACCGCCCTGGCCGATGCGTTCGACCAGCTGGTACCGGCCGGCGATGAGTTCGGGGTTCTGCTCGGTCACGCGCACACTCTAGGTCGTGCCGCGCCGTTCAGGTGAGGGAACGGTGGCTTGATCACACACCCGGGAGCGGTGCCTCGACCCGGTGCGGAAGGTGTGATCCGTGAGGCCGGGCAACGCCCGGCCCCACGGGGTCGTCGGATGCCTCCGGTCAGCCCGCGGACGCGGTGCCGCGGCGCTTGAGCAGCCACCAGGCGCCGCCACCCGCGGCGATCAGCGCCACGATCACCGCGCCGACGATCAGGCCGGTCGAACCGCCCTCGTCCTCGTCGCTGTCCTTCGCGGCGGCCGTGGTCGAGGTTGTCGCGGTGGGCGTGGGGGCCGCGGACGACGGTGTGGCGGTGGGGGTCTCGCTCGCCGTGGGGCTGGGGGCGAGGGGCTTCGCGCCCGGCGCCGCGGGCTTCAGGTCCAGGACCGGCGCGGGCTGGTCGGATCCCTCGGCGCCGGGCAGTTCGATCCAGCGGGAGATCTCCCCGTCGCTGTAGGTCTCGACGGTCTTGAACACCAGCTGCTTCGCGTCCGGCAGTTGCCGGACCTTGACCTTGTACTCCCCGTCCGTACCGACGGGGAGCTTCGGGCCGCCGACGGTGTAACCGTCGTCCGTGGCCGTGAACTTCCAGCCCTTGGGTGCTTCGACGAGGGTGACGTCACCCGGCGCGATGCCCTCGGGGAGGACGACGCGCACTTCGGTGAAGCCCGCCTCGGCGGACTCGGCCTCGGTGACGAAGGCGAGGGTGACGTTCTCGGCCAGGGCCTGCGGATTGTCGGCCTCGACCTCGGCGTGTGCGGCGGCCGGGCCGGCCAGGGCGAGGACGGCCGTCACCGCGAGGGCGGCGGCGAGGCCCGTCCGTCGCGTGGCGCGGCCGGGGGCGTGGGAGGTGGTGGACACGTCGAGGACTCCTTGCTGATGCTGAAGCCGGGCAGGCCGAAGCCCGGCCCGGTGAGGGACGGTGCGGGACGTGCTCGTGTCCCGGAGGCCCTCTGCGCACCAGCGCGTGGTTCAGGAGTTGTGTCCTCGGCGCGGCCGGACACCGGAACCGGCCGACGAGCCGTACGCGCGACGGTCGGCGGACGTCGTCCGCGACGAGCCGCGGCACCCGCAGCCGGGCCAGGAGCGTCGCCGCGGCCGCACGCGCGGTCCGGGCCGCCGTGAGAGCGAGGCCCACGGCGGTGTCGGCGCGGTGCAGCAGCCACGCCACCGCGACGGCGGCCAGCACATGGGTGACGGTCATGGCCGACCCGGCGTGGTGCCAGGCGTGCCCGTCCCCCGCCATCGCCGCACGGTGACCGGTGTGTCCGGCGCGGCCGGAGGCCGGTTCATGTCCTCCGGCCGCGCGGCTCAGCACCAGATGCTGTCCGCCCTGCGCCACCAGCGTGCAGCCGACGACCAGCCACAGCGGCAGTCGACGGCGGGCGAACGGCAGCACCAGCGCGAACTGGGCGACACCCGCGGCGGCCACCAGCCGCCACGGCACCGCCCCCTCGGCGACGGTGTGGTGGCCGAGCGCCGCGAGGACGCTGCCGACGACCGCGAACAGCCCGGCGCGCAGGCGTCCGACGGCCCGCGGCAACGGGCGGACGCCCTGACCGCGGCCCGCCGTCACATGATCACCCGACACGGTCGCCCATCTTCCTCCCCGGCCCCACACATGTCAGGTGAACGCCATCTCCCGCCGTCCCGGCGGCCGAGAAGCGCCGCTCGCCGTGATCACCTTCTCGTATACGGCGGGTGGTGCCGAGGCGTTCACCCCGGGCACCCGGTCCGGGCCCGGACCGCCGCCGCCGGGGCCGCCGCGCCGGTCGAGCGCACGACGGCCGCTTGGCTACGCCGTCAGTCCTCCCGTGCAGGCGGCACCCTTCTCCGGTGTCTGCTCGCCCTGCACGTACTTGGCCAGGAACCGCTCCACCCGCGGATCGGACGCCGACTCCACGCCCAGCTGACTGCCCCAGGCGGACAGCGTGATCGGGGCCGACTGCCCGGCAAACGGGCTCATCAGGGTGTACGGCGTCCTCTTCACCCGCTCCTCGAGCCTGCTGACGTCGGCTTCGGCGGCCTTGTCGTTGTAGGTGATCCACACAGCGCCGTGTTCCAGGGAGTGCACGGCGTTGGTCTCGCCGATCTCCTTGTCGTAGACGTCGCCGTCGCAGTTGGCCCAGGCCGCGTGGTGATCGCCCCCGACGCCCGGAGAGGTCTTGTACTCGACGGGGGTGGCTACGTGGTTCCGGGCCAGGTCCTCGAAGGTCCTGACGCCCTTCACCGGCGCGGCGGCCGCGGCCTCCTTCGCGTCGCGCTCCTGCCGCGCGTCCCGGACGAAGTACCAGCCGCCGCCGATCACCCCGGCGACGATCACGCCGCTGAGGGTCCACGTGACGATCCGGTTGCGGCGGTCCCGGGCGGCCTCGGCCCGGCGCATCTCCTCTATCCTCGCGCGGCGGTCGGCACGCTGCTGCTTCGCTCGGCTGGATCCCATGACATGTCCTTCTCCCCACCGCGCGACAAAGAGGCGCGGTGGGACGGTGAGTACGGACCTGCGCCCGCGGTCGCGGGGCAGGAGGATCTGCGGGCACGGCCGCTCGCGGAACGGCCGTGCGTCTGCTTCTCCTAGGTCCGCTGCACCTGAAGGCGATGGATGTCGGGGGTGGGAGCGAGGAGTTGCGGTGCTCCCCGTACCGTCGCGGCCTGCGGGACGCCGGGCCCGGCGACCGCGTCGGCGGCCGTGCGGGACGCGGCCGCGGCCTGCGCCGAGGTACTCGCGGCCGGTCCGCCCACGGGACGGCAGCGGGTGTCTCCGGGGCCGTGCTCCCCGTCTGGACAGGCATGTGTGAGGGCCGGCCGCTCCTCGGCGCCGCCCGTCACGACGGACACGGTCACAGGCGTGGCGGGGAGCGGCTCCCCCGCCGCGTGGGCGGCGCACACGGGAAGCGCCCACATCAGCACCGCGAGCAGCGCCGCCCAACGCAGCACGAGAACCGGCGCCTTGCCCCGTGCCGTGTTCCGGAAGCCCTCGTGCCGCTGACTCATCGGGCAGATCGTAGTACGGCGGCGAGACGGGTGAGCCGACGCCTCGGGCGCCGGTCCGGCGTGGTGGAGCGGGTGCGGGATTCGATGATCGGTAGCGTCGCCGTGTGCTGTCGCTGCGTGGGGTGACCGGGTCGAGACTGCTGCTCGTCGCCATGGTCGGCGTGGCGGCGTTGCTGGCGGCCTGCGTCGCGTTGGTGGGGCTGCTGCTGAACGCGCATCACGAGCAGGCCGCCCGCAGGATCGAGACCCGCTGGGGCCCCGCCCTGGTCGAACTCGGCGCAGTCCGCGCGGGAGCGGGTGACCTGCGGGCGGCGGCACTCGCCGGAGCCGCGGGCGAGGGACTGCGCGGGGACGCCCGGGCGGCGACGGCCGAGCACCTGGCAGCGCTGCGGCGGCTGGCCATCGGTGCGGACACGGAGGTGCACGCCCGGTTCACGGACCTCGATCGCACTGTCGCCCGATGGCTGGAGGACGCCGGCACCGGTACGGCGGCGAACGGGCTGCGCCTGTACGCGCTGCCCGCGTCCGCCGTCGGCGCGGATCCGGCCGAGGGCACCTACGCGGCGGTCGACGCCCGGACCCGGATGTTCGGCGCGCTGCTGGAGCGGCGCAGGGAACAGGACGTGCGGGACACGGCCTGGCACATGAACGGGGTGATGTTCTACATCCTGGGCCTGTCCGCCGCGCTGCTGGTGTCGGCGGTGGCGGCGGCAGCGGTGCTGCAACGCCGCTATCTCGCCCCCGCGGGGGCGCTCGCCCGGGACCTGCGGCGCGCGGCCAGCGGCGACGCGTCCGGCGGGGAACGGCCCAGGAGCGGCCGGGGGTGGATCGGCCGTCTGACCCGGGAGGCCGAGGGGGTGCGTGAGCGGCTGGCCCTGTCCCAGCGTCAGTCCCGCCGTGACCAGGAGGCGCTCGTCCAGGTCGGGCCGGCGGTCACGGGCCTGCACGAGATCCTGGCCGCCCGCGAGGACCCGGGCCCCGGGATCGTGGTGGCCGGGGACGTCCGCGCAGCCGAGGGGCTGATCGCCGGTGACTACCTCGGCACGGTGGCGCTGGCCGACGGGACGACCGCCGTCTTCCTCGGGGACGTCTGCGGGCACGGTGTGGCGGCCGGGCTGCTGGCCGTACGCCTGAAGAGCGTCGTGATGGTGGGGCTGCGGCTGGGTGCGGATCTGGACACCTCGGTGCGGGCGGTGAACCATGCCATGGCCGACGAGGAGGAGCGCTTCACCACCCTCGCCGTCGCCGTCCTGGACCCGGAGAACGCCACGCTCACCTGGGTGAACGCCGGCCACGAGGAGCCGTTCCTGCGGCGGGCCGACGGCACGGTCGAACGCCTGGAGGCGACCGGCCCCATCGTCCACCCGCTCCTGGACACCCCGCCCGGCACCTGGGAGACCCGCACCACCCGACTCGGACCCGGCGATCTGCTGGTGCTGTCGACCGACGGTCTCACCGAGGGCCGGGGCAGCGGCGGCGAGGTGTTCGGCGACCACCGCGTCGCCCGTGTGCTGGCCGGCCTGGACAACCCCACACCGCTCGCCGCCGTCACCGCCCTCTACGCCGCCGCCGAACAGTTCGCGATCGACTGGGCGAGGGACGACGTCAGCCTCCTCGCGGCCGGCGCGACGCCGGTGAAGCCCGGCACCCCGAATCCCCCCGAGTCGGTGGCTGTCGCGCAGGAGCCCTGATCGCCCCGTCGTCCGGACAACCGTGCGCCCTACGCTCCCTGACATGACGACAGCCGACTGCTACACCTGCGGCCAGGAAGCACGCTGCGACGATCTGCCGCCACGTGAGCGCATCGCCGTGGACCGGCACTGGCGGGTGGCGCACGCCATCGGCACGGCCCTTCCCGGATGGCTGGTCCTGGTGCCCCGCCGCCATGTGACGGCCGTTCACGAACTCACCGACCCGGAGGCCGAGACGCTCGGCATCTGGCAGGTCGTACTGTCCCGGGCGCTGCGGGACGTGACCGGGTGCGTCAAGACGTACGTGGCGCAGTTCGCCGAGCTCGAAGGGTTCGCCCATGTGCACTTCCATGTGATGCCGCGCATGCACGACCTTCCCCGGGAACTGCGTGGCTCCCGCGTCTTCGAGCTGCTCAAGCAGCCCGGCCGGCACCAGGTGTCCGCCGAGGCCGCCGACGCGATCGCGCTCGCCCTTCGCGCACGTCTGCGCGCCGGCCACTCCGCCCCGTGACGTCCGCGGGCCGTTCCGGCGGATCCGGCCCGTGTACGCCGTCCGGCGCATCCCTCGTTCCCCGCCCGGGGGCTCATCGGTCGCATTGCCGTGCCCGGTCCGCGTCGATCAGCGGACAAGCGGTGCGCGCTTGTCACACTCGCCGCGCGTCCTCACAGCCATCGTGATCAGGAGAGAGGTACATGAGACACGCAGCACGCGCAGTCATGGTCCTGGCGCTGGGAGCCCTGACCCTGCAGTCCGCTCTCGCGGCGTCCGCGCACAGCCTCAGGAATCCCGGGACCCCCGCGCCGAACGGCGTACGCGGCCAGGTGCGCACCGTGGAACTCGCCCCCGGCCGCACCACCGTGACGCATGCCACCACCGCCGCGCCGTTCCGGATGCTCGGCGTCACCTGGGACGATCCGGCGGCACCGCTGACCGGCGTCGCGGAGGTCCGGACCCGGGCCTCCGGCAGCCTCGCCTGGTCCGAGTGGAAGCGGCTGGACAGCGGCGACAGCCATGGCGACGACTCCGCACGCCGGGGCGGCACCGACCCGCTGTGGGTGGGTACGGCGGACGAGGCGGAAGTCCGCATCGTCACGGAGGGCGAGGAACTCTCCGACCTGCCCGAGGGCCTGCGCCTGGACCTCGTCGACCCCGGTCCGGGCACCGCGATCGACCCGCTGCCCACCGTGCCGCCGCCCGCGGCGGGACCCAACGCGCCGGGGGCCGCGGGTGCCCCGAGGCCGACGATCGTCTCGCGGGCCGGCTGGGGCGCGGACGAGTCCCTCAGCTCCCAGGCCGCCACCTACGCGGCGAGCGGGAAGATCAAGGCCGCCGTCGTCCACCACACGGCCGACTCCAACAGCTACACGTGCGCCGACGCCGCGGCGGTGATCCGCGCGATCCACGCCTACCACGTCAACCAGCTGGGCTGGCGGGACATCGGCTACAACTTCCTCGTCGACAAGTGCGGCACGGTCTACGAGGGCCGCAAGGGCGGCGTGGACCGCGCCGTCGTGGGCGCCCACGCCTACGGGTTCAACACCCAGACCACCGGGATCGCCGTCCTCGGCACCTTCACCACCGCCGCGCCGCCGCAGGCCGTGCTGAACTCCCTCGGCGCGCTGGCGGCCTGGAAACTCGGCCAGTACGGCATCGACCCGGCCGGCACCACCACCCTCACCGCGGGCGCCGACGGCACCAACTACTTCCACAACTCCTGGCTTCTGGGCGCCCCGTTGACCATGCCGACCCTGCACGGCCATCGCGACGGCTACAACACCGAGTGCCCCGGCGAGAAGCTGTACGCCGAACTGCCCGCCGTCCGGGCCATCGCCGCAGGGAAGACTCCCGCCAAACCCTGACCTCACAGAGACCGCGCCGTCCGACCGGGCCCGGCCGCCGGGCCCGGCCGGATCAGGCCTTGTGCTGCATGGAACTGCGCGCCGCGTTGCCCTGCTCGGCGGCCTTCGGGTCCTTCTCGTCGGACTTGGCGCGTACGCCCTCCGCGACGCGCTTGCCGATGCCCTCGTCGATATGGGACCAGTACGCGAAGGCCCGTTCGAGGACGGGTTCGCCGACTCCGTTGAGGAGGTGGCCGACGACGTTGTCGACGAGGCGGTCGCGCGCGGCGTCGTCGAGGACCTCGCGCACCATGGTGCCGGCCTGGCCCCAGTCGTCGTCCTCGGGATGGTCCACGTAGGCCGCGCGGGTGATCTCGCCGTCGGCCTCCCAGCTGGGCGGGCTGCCGTGGCGGGCGGTGTCGGCGGCGGGGCCGCCCTTGGAGTTCGGCGCGTAGACCGGGTCGCTGGTCCGCCGGTAGGCCATCGCGCCGTCCTTGGAGTACGTGTGGACGTCGACGACGGGCGCGTTCACCGGCAGTTGCTGGTAATTGGCGCCGATGCGGTAGCGGTGTGCGTCCGCGTAGGAGAACAGCCGGGCCAGGAGCATACGGTCCGGGCTGGGACCGATGCCGGGGACCAGGTTGTCGGGCTGGAACGCGGCCTGTTCGATCTCCGCGTGGTTGTCCGTGGGGTTGCGGTCGAGCGTCATACGGCCGACGGGGATCAGCGGGTAGTCGCCGTGCGGCCACACCTTGGTGAGGTCGAAGGGGTTGAACCGGTAGCCCGCCGCGTCCGCGTACGGCATCACCTGGACGTGGAGAGTCCAGCTGGGGAACTCCCCGTCTCGGATGTGCTCGAAGAGGTCGCGCATGTGGTAATCGGTGTCCACCGCCGCCATCTGGTCGGCCTCGTGCTGGGTGAAGAACTCGATGCCCTGGTCGGTCTTGAAGTGGTACTTCACCCAGAACCGCTCACCGCTCGCGTTGATCCACATGTAGGTGTGCGAGGAGTAGCCGTTCATATGGCGCCAGGTGCGCGGGATGCCGCGGTCGCCCATCAGCCAGGTCACCTGGTGAGCGGACTCCGGGGAGAGGGTCCAGAAGTCCCACTGCATGTCGTGGTCGCGCAGGTTGCTGTCCGCGCGGCGCTTCTGCGACCGGATGAAGTGCTGGAACTTCATCGGGTCCTTCACGAAGAACACCGGCGTGTTGTTGCCGACCATGTCGTAGTTGCCTTCGGCGGTGTAGAACTTCACCGCGAAGCCGCGCGGGTCGCGCCAGGTGTCCGGGCTGCCCCGTTCACCGGCCACCGTCGAGAAGCGGACGACCAGGTCGGTGCGGGTGCCGGGCTGGAAAAGGGCGGCTCTGGTGTAGGCGCTCACGTCCTCCGTCACCTCGAAGCGGCCGAAGGCCCCGCTTCCCTTGGCGTGCGGCTGGCGCTCGGGGACGCGTTCCCGGTTGAACTGTGCCATCTGTTCGATCAGATAGGCGTCCTGCAGCAGGACCGGTCCCCCGGGGCCGACGGTGAGCGAGTGTTCGTCGGTCTCGGCGGGGGCGCCCGAGTCGGTCGTGGTGGCGGGTCGGAACTCCGTCATGGGCTCTGCCTTCCTTTCGCGGCCGCGTCACTGGAGGGACTCCAGAGGGCCGCGTGACCCGGATCGGCCGACGGTAAACGCCCCACCTGTGACATACGTCCGGATCTCCGGCCGTCGCGGATCGGGCACGCGGGACCGGGCGGGCGCCGCGCCTCACCGGCCGCGGGGTCCGGCGTGGCCGACCGGGCTGAAGGCCCGGCGGTAGGCGGCCGGCGAGACCCCGAAGGCGGATCTCATATGGGCCCTCAGCGAGTTCGCGGAGCCGAAGCCGGCCCGGTGCGCGACGAGGTCGACCGGCAGGTCGCTGGTCTCCAGCAACTGCTTGGCCAGTTCCAGGCGCTGCGCGGTGAGCCACTGCACCGGGGTCATGCCGACCTCGTCGCGGAAGCGCCGGGTGAAGGAGCGCAGGCTCATCCGGGCGTGCTCGGCGAGCTGGGCGAGGGAGAGCGGCTCGCCGAGGTGCTCCAGCGCCCAGGCGCGGGTGGCGGTGGTACTGGCGACGGTCGGATCGGGGACCGGGCGGTCGATGTACTGGGCCTGTCCCCCGTCCCGCCAGGGCGGTACGACGCACATGCGGGCGGCCTGGTTGGCGGCGGCGGCCCCGTGGTCGCGGCGGATCATGTGCAGGCACAGATCGACGCCCGCGGCCACGCCCGCGGAGGTCAGCACGTCGCCGTCGTCGACGAACAGGACGTCCTCGTCGACCTTGACCCTGGGGTAGGCGCGGCGGAACTCGGGAGCCAGGTTCCAGTGGGTGGTGGCGGGCCGGCCGTCGAGCAGTCCGGCGGCGGCGAGCACATAGGAACCGGTGCAGATGGAGACCAGCCGGGCGCCGGGCCTGATGCCGGCGATGGCCGCGGTGACCTCGGCCGGAAGGGGACCGCCCCGGCCCAGCTCGGGCATGGCGTGGGTGGGCGGGATGATCACGGTGTCGGCGGCGGCCAGCGCCTCGGGGCCGGCCGCGGGCTGCACATGGAAGCCCGCGTCGCTCAGGACCGGGGCACCGTCCGCGGTGCACACGGTGACCTCGTACAGCGGGCGGCCCTCGGCGTCGTGGACGCTGCCGAAGACCCGGGAGGGGATGCCGAGCTCGAAGGGAGGCACCCCGGGCAGGGCGAGCACGGCGATCCGGTGCCGTGAGGGCGCCTTCCGCGCCCGGGACCTCGCGTTCTTCGATGCCGTCGCCGTCTCGCTCATGGCCAGATCCTGTCACAGGGTGGCCGGACGGCCAACACCACGCGGGACCGGCGTACCGGAATGTGGACGGTGTCGCTCCCGGAGACCTCCGGCGGCGAGCACAACTCGCTCCGGGACAGCCCGGTCGCGAGCCGAACCGGACGAAGGAATGGGCGGACAGCATGCGTGCGATGGTCGTGGAGCGGTGGGGCGGACCCGAGACGCTGGTGGAGCGCGAGGTGGAGCGCCCCGAGCCGGGACTGAACGAGGTCCTGGTGCGGGTGCACGCCGCCGGGGTGAACCCGGTGGACTGGAAGACCCGCGCCAGCGGGGGCCTCATCGCGTGGGGCGAGGTACCCGCGGTCGGCTGGGACGTGTCCGGCACCGTCGAGACGGCCGGCCCCGGCGTCGGCCTGTTCCGCCCGGGCGACGAGGTCTTCGGGATGCCGCTGTTCCCCCGCCAGGCGGGCGGGTACGCCGAGTACGTCGTGGCACCGGCCCGGCACCTGGCCCGTAAGCCGGCGGGCCTGACGCACGTCGAGGCCGCGGCGCTGCCGCTCGCCGCGCTCACCGCCTGGCAGGCCCTGGTGGACGCGGCGGACGTCCGCCCCGGCGAGCGGGTGCTGGTCCACGCGGCCGCCGGGGGCGTCGGACATCTCGCCGTGCAGATCGCCAAGGCCCGCGGCGCGTACGTCATCGGCACCGCCAGTGCCGCCAAGCACGACCTCGTGCGTCGGCTGGGCGCCGACGAGGTGATCGACTACCGCTCGGCGCGGTTCGAGTTCGCCGTCCGCGACGTCGACGTGGTCCTGGACGGGCTCGGCGGCGAGACCGCGGAGCGCTCCTTGAAGGTCCTGCGCGAGGGCGGCCGGCTGATCACCCTGCCCGGCCCGGACGATGTCCCCGCGGCCCGGGACGGAGTGGAGGCGCGATGGATCCTCGTCGAGCCGGACCACCTGGGCCTGCGGGAGCTCGCCGCGCTGGCGGAGCGGGGCGAACTGAAGCCGGTCGTGGAGACGGTGCTGCCGCTCGCCGAGGCCGCCAAGGCGCACGAGATCGGCGAACTGGGCCGGACCACGGGCAAGATCGTCCTGACGGTCGTCTGAGCGCGATGGCCCCCGCGGTGCCCGCGGGGGTCGGGTACCGGCCCTGGCACCGGGTGACCGGCCGCCGGTGGGGCGGAGACCGGGCGGAAGGGGCGTACCGGACCGCGGACGGCGCCGAGCCGTGATCGTTCTCACGTGCGGGGACTCATGTCCGTCAGGGCCGTGGGTAGGCGCAGCCGTTGTCGCACCCGCATCCGAGGATTGGATCCCCCGCCCATGACACGCTCACCAGGCCCGTCCTCCATGGCCACGGACCTCCTCTCGGCCGTTCCGTGGTCGGGCTGGGCCGAGGACCACACTGCCGCGCTGATCGGCGTCCCACTGCGCATCGCCGTGATCGTCGGGGTCCTGGCCCTGGTCCACTGGGTGGCGCGGCGGGCCATCACACGGGCGGTGCAGCGCATCCTGGAGCCCGCGGAGGGCGAGTCCGGCGTCCGGCGGCTGCGCAGGTCGGGGCGCGGAGCGGCCGTGCTGTACCGGGACGCGTCCCGGGTCCGCCAGCGGCGCGAGCAGCGGGCACGCACGATCGGCTCGGTGCTGAGCAGCGCGGTGACCATCGTGCTGTTCCTGATGGGCGTGGCCATGGTGCTCGACCAGGTGGGTATCGCCCTCGGGCCGGTGCTCGCCAGCGCGGGAGTGGTCGGCCTCGCGATCGGGTTCGGGGCGCAGAGCCTCGTCGCGGACTATCTGTCGGGCCTGCTCATCATGGTCGAGGACCAGTACGGCGTCGGTGACTCGGTCGACCTCGGGGAGGCCGTGGGCGAGGTGGAGCACGTCGGGCTGCGGCTGACGCAGGTGCGTGACCTCAACGGCGGTCTGTGGCACATCCGCAACGGCGAGATCCTGCGGGTGCGCAACGACAGCCAGGAATGGGCTCGCGCCGTCCTGGACGTCGCGGTGGCCTACGAGGCCGATCTGGACGAGGTGTACCACGTGCTCGAGGAGACCGGGCGTGCCCTGCACCGCGACCCGGACTTCCAGGACCTCCTGCTGGAGGATCCGTCGGTGTGGGGCGTGCAGTCGCTGGACGCCGACGGTGTAGTGGTCCGGCTCGCCGTCAAGACCGTGCCGCTCCAGCAGTGGAGTGTCACCCGGGAGCTTCGGCGGCGCGCCAAGGACGCCCTGGACGCCGCCGGTATCGACATCCCCTTCCCGCAGCGCACCGTCTGGCTGCGCAGCGGCGACCGGAGCACCGGCACGCCCGCGGTGCCGGGCTGACCGGGCCAGCGGCGGCGCCACGCAGGACGCGGCCGCCGGTGAACGGGCCGCGGCGACCGTCCGCATCGCACGAGCTGTCAGACTGGGCCCATGCCGAAGAAGCGAATGTCCGACAAGAGTTTCGCCGAGGTGACGGCCTCCCTGGAGCACACGGAGGGGTCGGACCCGGGCATCGGGCAGTTGTCGCCCGCGAGTTCGGGTGAACTCGTCGACGACCGGGGCCGTCTGTGGACGAGGAGCCGGGGCCCGCTGGACGTACGGCTGGCCAAGCGGCTCGTGCGCGGCGCGGACGAGATGATCATCGGGGAGGGCGCGGGCGAGGTCCTGCGGCCCGTGCCCGCCGAGGGGCGCGACGAGGCCTGGGAGCTGCTCAAGGACCGGCTGGAGCCGGGCGGGCCGGGAACGCACCAGGCCTACGAGTTCCGCTCCGAGGACGACCGGGTCCTGCTGTACGTCGAGGAGTTCTGCTGACGCCGGGGTGACGGCGGTAACGGGTCCGGGCGGTCAGGAAGTTGTCGGGGCGGTCAGGAAGTTCCTGACCGCCCCGATACGTGCGTCTCACTTATCCCGGCTCATGGCCGGTTCGTTCACCAGCGGTAGTGGTTGGTGCGGAAGATCCGTCCGAACCGGTTGATGAAGTCGACGTGGACATGGGTGCCGGAGCCGCACGGACCCCGGTAGCGGCAACGGCCTCCGGTACGCGCGACCTGCCTGGCGTGGCGGACCGCGGCGGCCTTGCTGCTGAACCTGGTGGGGTGCCACCAGTTCAGCACGTTGCGCTTCTTGGGGATGTACCGGGCGCAGTTGTGGACCAGCGCCGACCGGCCGTCGGTCACCACGAAGTAGGTGTGGGTACCGCCGACGGTCAGGTTGAAGACGGTCCGGACCGCCTGCGTGCGGCTGGTGGCCGTGACCTCCGGCGCGATCCCGCTCGGGTCCGACAGCCGTGCGCCCGGGGTGAGCCGGAACGCGTCGGTCCAGCCGCGGCCCTGGACGAAGAACGGGTGGTTGGCGGTCGCCGTGATCTTCCGCGACCGTCCGTCGCCGTCCGCGTCCACGGACAGGGTGACGAGATCCTTCGTACCGTCACCGACGATCACGTCGGTGACCGGGGCCACCTTGCTCTCACCGGTGATCTCGTCCACCGACCGCACCAGGTCACCGATCTTCACCTGGCTGATCGGCAGCGTGGTGCCGTCGGCCATGACGACCGGCGTCTCGGGCAGGAAGGAGTTCCAGCGGCAGCTGCGGCCGATGGTCCGTGCCGCGCGCAGAGCGCGGTAGCCGCGGTAGGCCCGGTAGCCCCAGGCCGCCGCGCCCAGACCGGGGATGAAGCCGGCCGCGGTGAGCGCGATGTCCCACTTGTTGCGCCAGGCCCAGCGCTTGGCCTTCTTGAAGAACTTCTTCCAGCCCCACTTGCCGTCCAGGTCGAAGCAGTTGACCGGGTCGGCGGAGCAGTACTCGTAGGCGTTGGCGTTGCCGCCCCGCTGGGGGTCCACGGACAGGAACCGGCCCGTGGCGGGGTTGTACTGGCGGACGCCCATGAGGGTGAAGCCGGCGACCGTCTCGCTGGAGCGCTGCTTGCCGCCCAGCCAGCCGTAGCGCACGGCCTGCTGGCGGTCGCGCGCGTTGCCGTACTCGTCGGTGTCCAGGACGATCGGCGCCTCGCCCGCGTTCAGCGGGAGCTGGAGCGCCACGTCGCCGTGGATGTCGGTGAACTGGAGGACGGTGTCACCGGTGGCGCTGGTGACCGCGCCGAGGTTCCCGGACAGGGAGTCCACGTTGCGGGTCAGGGCACCGGTGGCGGTGTTCTCGACGATCCAGCGCGGATTGTCGTTGTCGCCGTCGTAGTGGTTGAGCTTGTTCTCGGTCGGCGACCAGGTCCCGCCGGTGTTGGTCTCCACCGTCCAGGCGCGGAAGCGCAGGGCGGCGTCGAGGGTCCAGGTCTGCCGCTTGCCGCCGACGGTCTGCTGGTGGGCGAGGTCGTTGGCGTAGTAGCCGACGCTCACGCCGCCGGGCAGGGCGGTGGTGCGGCCGAACGCGTCGTAGACGTAGCCCGCGTCGGTGATGCGGTCGGCGGAGTCGAACGTCGAGGTCCTGCTGGTCCCCCCGGTCGTCGGGCAGTCCAGACCGGGCGCCGAGGCGGCCGTGGTCAGGGACGTGCGGTTGGCGTGCTTGTCGAACCCGTAGGTGCGCCGGGTGCAGACCGTCTCCACGGTGTCGTCGACCTGGACGAGTCGTCCGGCGGCGTCGTAGCGGTAGGTCTGGTCCGACCAGCCGGCGTGGCTGGTGGTCTGGCCCTGCACGGACTCGGTGACCGCGTCGGACATCACCACGGTGCCGTCGCTGTCACGGGTGTACGTGCGGTCGACGGGAGCGCCGGTGGTGTCCTCGGTCTGGGTGAGGGTGTAGCCGCCGGGCAGCTTCTCCGTGGCGACCGAGCCGTCCGCGTC
Organism: Streptomyces sp. NPDC048600; assembly: GCF_055587025.1. Taxonomy (NCBI): domain Bacteria; kingdom Bacillati; phylum Actinomycetota; class Actinomycetes; order Kitasatosporales; family Streptomycetaceae; genus Streptomyces; species Streptomyces sp. NPDC048600. The sequence continues at coordinate 211,609 of NZ_JBVJGZ010000011.1, forward strand.
GTACGTCGCCTGGAAGACACCCGCGACGGAGTCCGTCGCCCTGGTGGCCAGGCCGCGCGGCTCGGCGGTGTGGTCGTAGGTGAAGGTGACGGTGGACGGGACGGTGTCGCTGACCTTGGCCGGGCGGTCCAGCAGGTCGTACTCGGTGGTGGTCCGGCCGCCGTCGGCGTCCGTGTAGGAGGCGAGCCGGCCGAGCCTGTCGTGGACCTGGGCGATGGTGCCGCCGGTCGGTGACGTCGTGCGGATCTCCTGGCCGGTGGCCGGGTCGTACTCGGTCGTGGCCTCCGGGACGGCCTGGCCGCTGCCCCCGGTGACCTTGACGGTGACGGGGCGGCCCGCCGCGTCGTACGTGGTGGTCGTGGTGCGCGTGACACCGTTCGCGGTGTCCCGGCCGACCGTGGCGTTGCCCCACCAGTCGTACTCGGTGGTGGTGACGGGCAGTTGGGCCGGGTTGCTGCCGCCGCCGGTGACGGCTCCGCCGGGCCCGGTGGAGCACACCAGGTCGGCCCACTCCGGGCGGCCGGCACAGGTGCCGGTACCGGTCGCGGACCAGTACGCGGTCGTCACGGTGCCCGCGTCGGTGCCGGTGCTGCCCGTGTTGTACGTCTTGACCACACGGCCCAGCGCGTCGTACTCGGTGGTGGTGGTGATCGCCAGACCCGCCGGGTCCTGGACCGACTTCACCGGCAGGCCCTTGGCCCAGTCGTACACGGTCTGCACGACCCGTGTCTCGCCGTGCACCGCGGGGTGCTCGCGCACCTGGGCGCCGGTGGTGACCCGGGTGACCTGGTCCTTCACCTTGGCGGTGCCGTCGGTCGGGCGGCCCGCGTCGTACTCGTTGACCGTCCAGCTCCGCGCGGTGACGGGCGAGCCCGCCCCCACCAGGGTGGTGGTTCCGGACTTCAGGTCCGCGGTGAGGTCGACACGCCGCAGCGGGCCGAACTCCTCCAGCTCCCGGGTGCCGTTGTCGTTGTACACCGACTTCGTGGTGAGCAGGTCGGCGCGCTCGGCGGAGGCCAGCGAGGCGATGCCCAGCTCGGCCTGCGCGGCACGGTCCGCGGCGGTCGTGCCGAGCGCCAACGCCCGGTTGGCCGCCGTCAGTTCACGGACGGTGTTGCCGAAGCGGTCGTACTCGCTCGTGGTGATGTGCCCGCCGGGCGTCGCGGCGTTCACCGCGCGGCCCGAGGCGCCCATGTAGGTGACGTCCGCACGCCCGTAGGACGTGGCGGTGAGCGCGCCGCCCGAGTTCGACACCGGGGCGGCGTCGGCGGGGAACACGGCGGTCGCGTCGGTCGGCGCGTCCGTCTGGCCCCAGGCCTTCACCTCGGCGGCGCCCATCCTGTACGGGGCGGTGGTGCCCGTCAGCGGCACGTCGTAGACGACGCTGGTGGCGGACTCGCCGTCCACCACGTCGAGGGTGCCCTGGCGCAGCGCGGGCCGCGACGCCTTGAGCAGCATGCCGTCCCCGGCCGCGCTGCTCGCACCGGCCTTGCCGTAGGTGAACGTCCACGGCAGCTGACCGGGCGGGGTGACCTGGGTGACCCGGCCCGCGGCGTCGTAGCCGTACTGCGTCTTCAGCGCGGGACTGATCAGCGGGTTCCAGGTCTCGGTGAGCCGGCCGTCCGCGTCGTAGCGGTAGGTCTGCACGGCCTTGGCGGTCGCCGAGGCGGCGCCGGGGTCGGTGGACCAGAGGCGGATCTCCTTCACCTGGCCGGCGAAGTCACCGAGGGTGGTGGCGTTCGCGGTGGTGGTCGTCGCGTAGACGAACTCCAGGGTGCGGCAGCCCTTGGTGGCGGGCGTGGCCGTGCACGTCGCGGCGGACGCGGCCGAGGTCGGCGCGACGACCCGCTTGGGGCGGGCCAGTGTCTTGCCCGCGACGTTCACCGTCTCGGAGACCACGGTCGTCGAGGTCTGGGCCAGGCCGTCCATCAGCGCGCTGGACACCTGCCAGGTGGTGGCGGCCGCGTCCGGCTTGGTGAACTCCGTGACGGTGCCCTCGGTGTCGGCGAGGGTGAAGCTGCCGGTCACGCTGCCGGTGAGGGTCAGCTCCTCGGAGCCGGGCTCCGGGATCCAGCCGGTCTTCGCCGCGTTGGCGGTGAAGGAGATCTCCTCGCCCTCCAGGTCCACGACGGCCACGGCCGTGTCGGAGATCCGCTGCAGGTGCGAGTAGTCGGAGTCGGTGGCCTCGGCGGCCGTGCCCGACACCCACTCCTCGCCGAAGACGGCCACCTGGCCCGTCTGCCGCGCCCCGGCGTCCGGCTTGCGGGAGGAGGCGGTGCGGGTCACCGACAGGTCGAAGTGCGTGGTGTCGGTGGCGGACAGGGTGTAGTCACCGGTCAGCAGGTTCAGCGAGCCGGGACCGATCTCGTCGGTCGCGGCACCGGAGGCGGTGCGGTCGACGACGACGGTGAGCGGCTGCGTGCTGCCGGAGGCGGAGCCCGGGCCGGTGAAGTCGGCCTTGATCTGGACGGTGCCGTCGGGGTCGACCGTGGTGGTCGTGTCCCACACGAGCTGGTCGTTGCGCCCGGCCGTGAGCGTCACCGGCCAGGCGGTCAGCGCACTGCCGCCGGAGGTGACATGGGCCGCGGGGATCGGCGTCCACGCGTCGGCCTCGGAGCGGCGCCAGGAGAACGACACCTTGTCGTACTTCGATCCGTCGGCCTCGGCGACCAGCGGCAGCCGGCGTGCGGTGCGCTCACCCTCGTCGGGCCGGACGAAGCCGCCCGGTCCGGCGTGGAAGGTGTACTCGACCGCCTCGGACTTGTTGTCGCCCTTGTCGACCTGACGGACCTGGAGGGTGTGCGTGCCGTCCTTCGGCGGGGCGACGCCGATGGCCTTGGCGGCGGCGGAGCCGCCGGTACCGACCTTGGTCCAGGTCACGCCGTCCAGCGACCACTCGAGCCAGTTGTGGTCGGGGCCGTTGGGGGTGACGGTGAACGTACCGGTCTGCCCGGCGCCCTTGACCCACGCGGTGGACGGATAGTCGGTGGAGGTGACGCCCGTCGGCGCGGACGGGGCGGCGGTGTCGACCGTGAAGGTCTTCCACGCCGACCAGCCCAGGTTGTAGTGCGCCCCGTCGTACGGGCTGCTGCGGAACTTGTACGTCTTCCCGTTCGTCAGCACCCCGGCGGGGACGGTCACGGAGGCGACCTGCCCGGAGTTCACCCAGGGGGACACGATGACGTTGCCGACCTGGGCGTTGGTGGCGGAGTCGAAGATCTGGAAGGTGCCGTTGACCTTGTCGCCGTTGGGGTCGACGAAGGTGTCCCGCAGCGTCGGGGTCGTGGTGTTGACCACGTAGTCGCCGCCGTAGGAGAAGAACGGCGGTCCCGCCTCCTGCTTGGTCCCCGTACGCGGCCGGTAGTTGTACGTCACGACCAGCTTCGGCGGGTTGGAGGCCGCGTTGGCGGAGTTGACGCGCTTCCACTGCCCGGTGACGCTCTCGTCGGAGGCGCGCAGACCCATGTGGGACTTGGCGGCCTTCGCCGACGCCCATTCCTGCACCAGGGTGGTGACGTTGGCGTTGATCCACCCGTCCGGCTGGCTGCCGCACGAGGCGTTGCCCCTGGTCTCCGACGAGGATGCCTTCTCGGCGGTCCAGGCCGGCTGGGCCGTCCAGCGCGAGGAGGTCGACGCGGCCCCCGTGGACCACACCTCCCACGGCTGGTTGGGGCACGACGAGCCCGTGTAGTTGCCGGAGTGGAAGTTCCACAGTGACAGCTTCGCGTCCGTCACCAGGGCGTCCGCGATCGGCGCGGTGTTCCAGGAGACGAACGAACGGGCCGTGCGGAAGGTGCCGTCGGCGTTCTTCGTGCCCGGGTTGCCGAGGTCCAGCTCGGTGTCGGCGGACCAGTCGACGGTCTCGCCCTGCTGGACGTAGGTGTCGAAGACGTTGCTCAGCGCGGAGGTGGACGGGTCCACCGTCACCGGGTACCGGGTCCTCGGGTCGGCGAGGAACTTCGGGTCCGGGGTGACGACCAGGTCCACCGAGGCGCCGCGCCGGACGGCCTTCAGGCCGACCTTCGCACGGTGGGTGTGCTCCCCGGAGACCTTGTCGGTGCTCGCGTCCCACATCACCGGGGCGGGCATGACGGCCCGCTTCCTGTTCCTGCGGTCGGTGAAGAGGAGGCTGCCGTCCTTCTGCTGCTTCACCGTCAGGCCCTTGGCCTTGAGGGGCAGGGTGTAGGTGTAGCCGTCCGTGCGCGGGCGCTCCCGGATGTCGACGTACTGCTCGTACCCGGTGCGGGTCGCCTCCACGACGACGTCGGCGCCGGGCACGGCTTCCGCGTAGGTGGCGCGGTTGCCGTCCAGGCGCGGCTTGGGCAGACCGCCCTTCCACTGGAGGGTGATCTGCTCGTCGCCCTCGCCCAGGGTCACGAGATCGCGCGCCCCGGCGGTGGCCGCCGCGCTCAGCGAGCGGGCCTTGACGCCGCCGCCGGGGTTGAGGCGCAGCCCGTTGGGGTGGCCGACGGACTCGACCGCGCCGCCGTTCCGCTCGACCAGGTTCAGGTTCACCGGCCGCCAGCGGCCGTTCTCCTGGAAGCGGATCGGGCCGGCGGTGAGTTCGGTGGTGAGCGAGCCGTTCTTGTTCGCCCATGTCGTCGAGGTCTCGGTGCGCTCGGAGAGGGCCTCGACACGTTTTCCGGACAGGCGCGCGGCCACCCGCGCCGACGGGATGTCGGCCGCGTGTGTCACCGACGGCTTCGTTTCCTTGCGGGCCTTGTCCCTGTCGGCCGCGAACGCCGCGCTCGTACTGTCGAGCAGCGAGACGGCCAGCGCCAGGGCAACGCCCCCCGCGACGTAGCGGAGTGTCCCCCCGGACCAAAGCCGACCACGCTCATCGGGAGCGGGTATGTGGATGGTCATGACTCCTCGGTCTCTTTTGAGTTTGCTGTGCACCACATGTGTGGTGCTCGTGCAAAGGTAATGCGGAGGTAAGTGGGAGCGAAGTGAGCCAAGTTGACACAAGTGGGGCGCGAAGGGTCTCAAAGTGCCCAGTGATCTAGACCACTTGCACGATCGGACCCTCGGCGCCGTCCGGCGATCAGGTGCGGATCGGCGATCACATTCGGCCAAGTCCACTGTGATGTTGAAGATTTGACGGACCGACATCTACGGGCACCCGCTCGCGTCGACGAGATCCGGGAGGCAGATCCCGCCGCCGCAAAGGACAACGACCGGTGCACACAGCCGCCTCGGCCTTCCCGTTCGAGGCGGCCGGCCGGCTTCGCGGAGCGAAAGTTCCCGGCCGACTCCCGCCGGTCCCGGGACGCTTTCACCCGTCCACCGCATAGGGTGACTCGGCCACTTCTGTCCCGATCGACCAGGTGAGAGGAATCGATGGCGGAAACGGTGCGGACCGACGCGGTCGAGTCGATGGAGCAACTCGCCGGCGTCTGGCGGACCATGGTGCTCGACCGTGATCCCGAGGCCGATGTCAGGGACCTGCCCGGCATCGCCGTCCGGTGGGCCGACGGCCTGTTCCCCTTCTGGAACTGCCTCACGCTGACCGATGCCGGCGCGGACGCCGATGTTCTCGGACAGCGCCTGCGGCAGGCGGTCGCCGTCATGCGCGAGAAGACCCGGCCGGGCTTCCTGTGGATCTTCGAGGACCTGCTCACCGACGAGGCCCGCGCGCGGCTGAACGGGCTGGCGGACGAGGCCGGACTCGTCCACGCGTTCCCCGGGACCGGCATGGCGGGAGACCTGCTGCCCGTGCCCGACCCCACGCATCCCGACCTGACGTTCGTACGCGTCACCACGGGGGCGCATCTGCGGGCGTACGCGGACATCAACGCGCGCGCCTACGGGTTCCCCTTGGAGCACGGCCGGGACGGCCTCGCCGGGTCCACGCTGTGGACGGGCGAGGTGTACGCCTACCTGGGCCTTCGGGACGGTGTTCCCGTCACCTGCGCCGCGACGGTCGAGGCCGACGGGCGTCTGTTCGTGATCCTCGTCGCGACCGACCCGGCCTGGGAGCGCCGCGGCTACGGCGAGGCGGTGACGCGCAAGGCGCTGCACGAGGGCGGCAGGGCCACCGGACTGACCCGCGCGACCCTGCACGCCACGGTCGCCGGAGCCCCGGTGTACCCGCGCATCGGCTTCGTGCCGAACTCCCCGATCGGCTTCTACGGTCTCAGGTCCGACGTCCGATAGGCCGCTCGACGGTGGCGCGCGGGTCCGGGCCGGTTCGGCCGCCGGACGGCCCGCTCCCGCGCGCCGGACCGTTGGGGGCGCCGACGTGGATCTACAGTGCGCGAGTGGCTTCTGACACCTTGCCGTCCCGTCGGCGGCGGACTCTCCGGGGGCGGGGGTGGGTGTGGTGGCTGCCGACCGTCGTGGTGTTCCTCGACCTGACGGTGGAGGCGGCACTACGGGGCCGGGAGCCGGTCAGTTTCCTTCTCGTGGGCGCTCCCCCGCTGGCCGCCGCGACCCGTGGACCGAAGGGCACGGCGGTCACCGCGGTCGTCTGCCTCGGGCTTCAGATGCTGATGGCGTGGCGGCGTCCGGGGCACTTCACCGAGCAGCATCACGTGGCCCTGTACACGGCGACGGCCCTGATCGGCCTGATCAGTGTCGCCCTCGCCCAGCAGCGCGAGAGCACGAGACGGCATCTGATCCGGGCCAACTCCGTGGCGGAGGCCATGCAACGGACGCTGCTGCGACCCCTGCCGCCCACCACCGGACGGGTGCGTACGGCCGGTTACTACCGGGCGGGCGAGGGCGGCACACTGGTCGGCGGCGATCTGTACGACGTCTTCGAGACGCCGTTCGGCGTACGAGCGATCATCGGTGACGTCCGCGGCAAGGGACTGGACGCGGTCCAGACGGTCGCGGCGGTGCTGGGCGGCTTCCGTGTCTCCGCGCACGAGTGGGCCGACCTTCCGTCTCTGGCCGACCGGCTGGAGCTGAGCATCGAGCGCAACGGCCCGCGCGGACCGGCCGGCGACCTCGAACTGTTCGTGACCGCGCTGGTGATGGAGCTGGGCCATGACTGCGTGCGCGTCGTGGACCGCGGTCACCCGCCGCCCATCGCCGTCGGCCCCGACGGCGCCCGACGCCTGGCCACGGTCCCCGCGCCCCCGCTCGGCCTCAGAGACCTCTCGGCCCTGCCGGTCCATGCCACCGATCATCCGCTCGCACCGGGCGAGGTCCTGGTCGTGCACACCGACGGCATCAGCGAGGCCCGCGACGCCGACGGCGTGTTCTATCCCGTCCTCGAACGCCTCGACGCACACTTCCGCGGCCGCCCCGCCGACCCGGCCGCCGTCGTCGCCTTCCTGGCCGCCGACACGGAGAACTGGGCGGACGGCGCCGACGAGGACGACCAGGCGGTACTCGCCCTGGCCCTCGCCTGACACCTGTTCGTCCGGATCGCGCGGGTCGCCGAGCCGTAGACTTCCGCGCGGGGAACGCCGACGACGTCTGGCCGTCGTGCGCCCCGTGGGGAGGAGATCGCATGCAGGACCCTTCGGACTCGACGGAGAGCGGCGAGCCTGAGGAGAACGGTCGAGGCCAGGCCGACGACTCCCCCGCTCCTGGCGATCCGATACCCGGCTCGGACATCGGATCGGCGACGGCGTCGACCGTCCTGGCGGAGGTGCTGCCAGGGATCGCTGTCGTCTTCGGTGAGGTCCCGGCGGAACTCGAGCCCGATCTGGTCGACTTCGGGCTCGTGCCGGTCGCCGACCGACGGCAGCTCTCCACCGTCCTCGCCTCGGTCGGGAACACGGCGACCGCGGCCGGCAACCTCGGCAACGCGTTCGCCGGCATGCAGGGGCTCTACAGGTTCAGCGAGGCGACACAGGCCGTGCTGAACGCCGGCGGAACGCTCGCCGTCAAGGACGGCGCGCACCTCGGAGCGGTCTTCCTGAACGGCAGGATCGTCCATCAGGCCCGCATCATCCCCGTGACCGCGGTGAGCGCGGCGCAGACCGCTGCCGCGCTGGGTCCCGCGCTGGCCATGGTCGCGCTTCAGATGCAGTTGAGCGAGATCACAGGCCTGGTCAGAACCAACATCGCGCTGACGAGCCAGGTACTCACGGCTGTCCGCCACGCCCAGTGGTCCGAACTGACTGCGCATGTCGCCACCATCGATCGCGCGGTGGACCAGGCGCGAAAGGTCGAATCGGTCCCGACCTCCCTGTGGGAGACCGTGGCGGGCAGCGAGGCGGCGCTGCGCAAGCAGCTCGACCTGTACCGGCTGAACGTCGGCGGTCACATCCGGCAGATCCAGCGGCTCGGCACGCCTGGTCGCCGCGAGTATCTGGAGACGAACGCCGAGGCAGTCGTCTTCGACGCCAACGCCCTGCTGTCCTCCGTCAAGGCGTGGACCGGTTACCAGGCGCTCCGCGCCGCGCGGGCGAGAGCCGCCGGATCAGAGGACGCGGGTGAGGCCCGGCTCGTCGACGTCATCGTGCGTGACACCCGCGAGGAACTCGCCTCCGCCCTCGCCGAGACGACGAGCCTCGTCGGCGCGCTGACACGAGAACTGCGCATCGTCGCCGAGCTCCCCGGACGTGACACGCTGCCTCTGCCGGGGAAGCGGAGGGAGTCGATCGCGGCCCGCCAGACCTCCGCCCGGCTGCTGGAGGCGATCGCGCCGCTCGCCGACGCGCTCCGTCCGCCGGTCCCCGAGCTGGAGGCCCCGGGCGTCGTCTGCGCACCCGGGTCGCTGGAGGTCGAGCCGTACCTTCGCATCCTGCGATGGTTCCTGGAGGACGGCGAGACCGTACGCGTCCTCGGCTTCCCCGATCAGCTCGACGCTCTCGCTCCCCTTTCCGCGATCCTCAGCGGAGCGAAGGAGAAGCTGGCGGCGGCGAGGGACAAGGCGACGGCGAGGACACTGGTCGCCGTCACCGACCGGCGTGTCATCACGGCCCGGGCGAACACGTTCCTCGAACAGGGCGAGATCCGTCAGGACATCCCGGTCGACCAGGTGCGCTACGTCCGGGTGACGACCGCGCAGGACAAGACCACGCGCCTGACGGTCGACCTCATCACACGCGACGAGAACGTCCGGTGGCTCTTCCCCACGGACGTCGACACGACCGAGGTGAACGCGCTCGCCGCCGTGCTGGCCGAGTCGATGACGATCCCGGACACCGAACGCGAGGCGCTTCAGCGGCGGGACGTGGCCGAGAACGTGTGAAGGGGCCGGGCCGCCGGTGAGGTTCGGCGGCCCGGCCCCGGGTGCGTGGCGGCTCCCCTGATCCGCGCACGGCACCCGGCCCCCGGCACAGGGGTCAGGTCCCTGTACCGGGGCGATCAGGACCCGTCAGGGGGCGCTCACGCCCAGCGTGTAGGCGCCGGATCCGCTGTAGGCGTGGACGACGTAGCGGTAGTAGCCCGCGCTGCCCGTGTAGGTGATGTCCTCCTCGGAGGTGGCGTCACCGTCCACGGCGACGGAGGCCCAGCTCGATCCGTTCCACTTCTGGAGGTACAGGTCGAAGTCGGTGCCGGCCGGTCCGCGCAGGCAGCCCGCGTGGGTACCGGAGGTCGCCGAGTAGTAGTAGGACCCGTTCGGCTGGACGGCCGACGCACCGGAGGTCAGAGTGCCCTGGTAGGTGTTCTCGGCGTTCTGGCATCCCGTGGGCGGCGTGGTGGTCCCGACCGTCAGCTGGTAGGTGACGGTGTGCGTGGTGGAGCCGGTGCCGGTGACGGTGATCGGGTACGTGCCGTCTGCGGTGCCCGACGCGACCTGGACGGTCATCGTGGAGGAGTTGCCCGAGGTGACCGAGGAGGGGCTGAAGGACACGGTGACACCGCTGGGAGCGCCGCTCGCGGAGAGCTGGACGGTCTGTGAACTGCCGCCCGTGGTGCTGGTGTTCACGGTCGCGGTGGCGGAGGACCCCGGCTGGGCCGAACCCGAGGAGGGGTTCAGGGCGAGCGAGAAGTCCGGGGTGGTGGTGCCACCGCAGTCGGTCTCACCGGACTGCGCCGGGACGCCGATCGCGTTCCAGGCCGCCTTGACCGCGTTGCACTCGGTGCTGCCGTAGGTGTTCTTGGCACTGGTCAGCGTGGCCCTGCGGGCGGCGGGGTGGTTCCAGGAGGAGGTCTTCATCAGCAGGGCACCCATGAAGACCTTGCCGGCCTTCTGGATGCCGATGCCGGTCACGGAGGACGGGCCGCCGGAACATATCGGGCTGCTGGGCTTGCCGCCGCCCGGGTTGGAGCCCTCGGCGAGCAGGTAGAACCAGTGGTTCTGCGGACCCGCGGCCGCGTGCACCTCGGTGTTCGAGGTCAACTGGGTGTAACAGTTCGGGTTGTTGTTGATGAGCGACGGGTTGTACATGTTGCGGATCGGCTGGTTGTTGCCGGTGAAGTTCAGCTTCTCGCCGACCGTGTAGTCGGGGGTGTCGTTCGGGTTGTTGGCGTAGTGCTCGGTGAGCGCGCCGAAGATGTCGCCGGTGGACTCGTTCATGCCCCCGTTCTCGTTGGACGAGCCGGTGCTGCCCGGAGTCCGGTCGAAGATCTCGTGGCCGTACTCGTGGGCCACGACGTCGATGCCGGTGAGCTGGTTGGTGCCGTTCTGGTTGCGGCCGTACGTGGTCTTCGTTCCGTCGTAGTAGGCGTTGACCTCGGCGAGTCCGGCACGGGCCGGGACCATGCCGCCCTGGCCGTTGATGCCGTTGTAGCCGAACCACGACTTGAGCATGTCGGACTCGCGCTGGGCGGCGTACATGATGTCGACGCAGGCGGTCACGAGGTCGTTGGCGCCGCCGTTGCCCCACGGGGAGGACCCGGTGTAGGCGCTGCCGTTCTGGCCGCCGCACCGGAAGCCGGAGCGGTTGGGGTCGGTCATCGAGGAGGCGGCGGTGTCGATGGTGACGGTGCCGTTGTGGTAGCCGCGGCCGTCCGCGTGCTGGACCTTCTCGGTCGCCTGGGTGACGCGGCCGGTGCGGGCGTCGACGAAGGTGTCGAGCGAGCTGGGCTTGTTCTTCGCCGTGCGTCCGACGACCAGGGTGTGCCAGGCCAGGACCGGCTTGCCCGCCTTGAGCAGGACGGTCAGCTCGGGGGCGCCGGCGGACTCCACGGACTTGAGCTGCGCCCGCGCGGTGGCGAGTGCGGCCCGTGCGCCGACCTTGGCCTCGGTGGAGAGCCGGAGGGCCGGGGCGGGGGCACCGGTGACCTCGCGGACCTTGCCCGTGGAGTCGCTGAGCACGACGGCGTCGCCGCCGCCGGCGACCGGGAGGCCCTTGTACGTGCGCTCGTACGCGGAGAAGTACAGCCCGTTCGACCAGGGGGTGACGGACGTGCGGACGAGGTCCTCGTCGGCGCCGTGCCGCAGTTCGTCCAGGCCGCTGGTGGCGGCGCCGTCCGCGGCGGCGAGGGCACGGGAACGGCCGTCGCCGGGTGGCGGCACGGGCCGGTCCTGCTGGGCCGCGCCCGCGGGCCCGGCGAGTGCGGCCGCGAGGCCGGCCGAGAGGGCCAGGGCCGTCACGGCGGCGGTGAATCTGGTGGGGTGCAACGTCTGCTCCGTTCAGGATGGGGAGGCGGATCGTTGCGGCGAGTATGGGCGTGGACATGGCCAGTTAGGGACATGCCATGTGGCATAGGACGGGAGTTATGGTGCGGCGGCCGCGGGGTGCGTACTCTGCGCCAATGAAGCTGGAGTTGAGGCACCTCGAAGCGGTGTGCCGGATCGCCGAGGCGGGCAGTCTGAGCCGGGCCGCGAGGCGGCTCGGGGTCTCCCAGCCCGCGCTCTCGGCCCAGTTGCGGCGCATCGAAAGGGTGGCCGGCGGTGAGCTGTTCCTGCGCGGGCGACACGGCGTGGAACCCACCCCGCTCGGTGAGTTCGTCCTGCGCAAGGCCCGTCTGGTGCTCGGCGAGATGGACGCGCTGGCCGCTGGCGCCCGCGCCATCGTCCCGCACCCGTCCCTGCGTCTGGGCTGCATCCTGCTCGTCCTCGTCGACCGGCTGCTCGGCGAACTCGAGCAGGCGATGGCCCGTCACGAGATCACGGTGACCGTCGAGCACTCGGCGACCGCGCTCACCCGCCAACTGGGCGCGGGACGCTACGACGCGGTGCTGTACGGCGAGGTCAACGACTACGAGGTGCCGTTGCCGCAGGGCACCACGGCGCGCACCCTGATACCCAAGGAACCCTTCTGCGTACGGCTCTCGGCCGCGCACCCGCTGGCGGACCGGAAGCGGATCGCGCTCGCCGAACTGGCCGACGAGTCCTGGATGATGCTGGTGGAGGACGACGACGGCGGACCCGAGGCGCTGGTGGCCGCCTGCGCCAAGGCAGGATTCACGCCGCTGATGCGGCACCGGGTGACGGACCGGAAGATGCAGTGGGGCCTGATCGCCGCCGGCCGGGCCATCTCACTGAGCCAGCCGACCGCCCCGGTCACCGAGGGAACCGTGCTCCGCCCCCTGCTCGGCGACCCCGTCACCGGCCGTATCCGGATCGCCTGGAACCGCTCGGCGGTCTCCACCCTGCAGGCGGACCTGCTCTACCGCGCGGCCGCCCGCGCCTATCTCGCGAACGTGGACAACAACGCGTTCCACCGTGAGTGGTGGGACGCCCGGCCCGAACTGCACCCGGCGTCGGAGGACTCGGAGTAGGGCTGGCGATTATCCGTCGGCACGCGGCACTAATGCCTCTCATTACCGGCCCGTGATCCCGATAAATTCTGGACCGAGCGCACGGTTCCGTTGCTGGTCCGGGGCCTGATTACGGAGGTTCTCGCACCGCCTCACCGCGGTCCGCGGCGCGCTTTCCTTCGTTTTCGTGCTGCCACCACATGGCACAGGAAATCCCGCGCAATGAACAACCGGCCTCGCAGGCATGCCCAGTTCGACGCCGAATTCATCGATCAAACGGAGAGCACTCGTCCATGCACGCACAGATCGTCCTCTTCGACGGATTCGATCCGCTCGATGCCGTCGCCCCCTACGAGGTGCTGTACGCGGGCGGTGTCGCCGCCGACGGCGCGCTGGCCGTGGAGCTGGTGTCCGCCGAGGGACCACGGGAGGTGGTCAGCGGCACCGGCGGCCTGGCCCTGCGCGCGACCGCCGCCCTGGACCCCACGCGTCCCGGCATCGTCCTGGTGCCGGGAGCGTCCGGCCGCGTCGGCGAACCCGGCGATGTCCCAGGCGAGGACGCGGGCGAGGACCCGGTCGAGGCCGACGGTCCTCGGGACGAGCTGATCCCCGTACTGCTCGGCCGCACCCTGAAGACCGACCTCCCGAAACTGCTGGGTGCGGCGATGGAGAACCCTCGGGTGACGGTCGCTACTGTGTGCGGCGGCTCGCTCGTCCTGGCCATGGCAGGCCTGCTCGAGGGCCGCCACGCCACCACCCATCGCCTCGGCCTCGACCTGCTCGACGCCACCGGCGTCCACGCTGTGCGCGCCCGGGTCGTCGACGACGGCGACCTCGTCACCGGCAGCGGTGTGACCTCCGGGCTCGACCTCGCCCTGTATCTGCTGGAACGCGAGCTGGGCCCCCGGATCGCCCACGCCGTGGAGGAACTGTTCGCCCATGAGCGCCGCGGCACGGTCTGGCGCCGAAAGGGCCCGGCGCCCGCCGCGTTCTGAGTTCTCCAGCCCCCTGTCCCCCCTCACCAGAAAGCACAACAGCATGTCCGTCGAAGGAACTTGGGACCTGTCCATAGCCACCCCGATCGGCACCGTCAAGGCCGTGGTCGAACTCCGGCACGAGGACGGTGTCCTGACCGGCACCGCCCACGGGTCGGGTGAGGAGGTGCCGCTCAGCGACGTCGTACTCGAGAGTGACCGGCTCACCTGGAAGCAGCGGATCACCAAGCCCATGCGCCTGAACCTGGCCTTCGCGGTGACGGTCGCCCACGACGGCACCCTGACGGGAACCTCCAGGGCAGGTCGCCTCCCGGCCTCGAAGGTCACCGGCCGCCGCCGCGCCCTGCGGCCGGTCGCGGACGGGTAGCGGTACCGAACTACGGCGCTCAGTGCCCGTCGCGGACGGGTAGCCGTACCGAACTCCCGCGCGCTCAGTGCCCGTCGCGGACGGGTAGCCGTACCGAACACCGGCACTCAGCACCGGTCCCGGACGGGTCGCCGTACCGAACTCCCGTGCGCTCAGTGCCGATACACGGCGATCGCGGTCCGGACGAACGAGCGGATCAGCGGAAGCGTGATGTCACCCTCGCGCACGGCCACCACCGCACGGCTCGGCGGCATGCCGATGAGCGGCACCACGGTGAGCCCCTCGGCGGGCTCGTGGTCGAGGAGGGTCATGCCGACCGTGCCGTTCCACAGGACGGCCTGGCGGCACTCCTGGACCGTTCGCACCGTCGGACCCTCGCGAGGTTCACCACCGCTCCAGTAGGACTGCCAGGCGGGGTCCGTGCCCCGCGGGAACCGGAACCAGCGGCGGTCGGCGAGATCGGCCGGCTTCAGGCTGCCGCTGCGGGCCAGTGGATCGTCGGAGCGCAGCAGGGCGCCCACCGGGTCCGCCCGCAGTTCGTGCACAGCAAGGCCGGTCTCGTCGAACGGCCCACGGCTCAGGGCGACATCCACCAGTCCGGCGTGCAGACCGCAGGTGGGATCGGTCAGCCCGGTCTCGCGGACGCGGACCTCGACCCGCGGGTGCCGCCGGCGGTAGGCGTCGGCCAGCCGGAGGGCACGGGGATCGGTGCTGTCGCCGAGGATGCCCACGGTGACGACGGAATCGCCCGCCGCCGCGGCCACGCGTGCCCGTGTCCGCTCGACCCGGTCGAGCAGGGCGCGTGCCTCGTCGAGCAGTACGGTGCCCGCGGCGGTGAGGGTGGCACCGGTGGGGCCCCGGTCGAACAGCGTGGCGCCCAGCTCCGCCTCCAGCCGTCTGATCGCCCGGCTCAGCGGCGGCTGGCTCATGTGCAGCCGGGCGGCGGCCCGGCCGAAGTGGAGTTCCTCGGCGACGGCCACGAAGTAGCGCAGCGTGCGTAGCTCCATACTGCGACGATACCCGCACGGTATCGAGGCCGCGGAGCAGGTCTTGGACGCGGGCGGCGCCCGGGGCGTGGAATCGGAGCACTCACCGCGGCGGGCCATGAGCCCGCTCGTCACCGTGGCCGCCGTCGGCCCGCCGAGGGGCCGGCGGATCCCGGGACGGTGATGCGCCCACCCCACGCCCCGCGACCAGGAACGGACATCGTGAAGATCGCATACTGGACCGTCGCCGGTCTGCTCGCCGCCTTCTATCTCTACGGGGGCGTGCTGAAGTCGATCCGCAGCCGCGAGCAGCTCCGCCCGATGATGGCCTGGGTGGACTCCACGCCGATGCCGGCCGTCAGGGCCATCGGCGTGGTCGAGGTGCTCGGCGCGGCTGGGCTGATTCTCCCGCCGCTGACCGGCGTCGCGCCGTGGCTGGCCACGGCCGCGGCCACCGGGTTCGTGGTCCTCCAGATCGGCGCGACCAGGGTTCACCTCCGCCGTGGGGACCATCAAGTAGGGCTCAACATCACGCTGCTGCTGGCCGCGGCCGTCGCCGTCGGGCTGGCGGCGACGGCGGTGTGACCGCGCCGCGAAGACGGCGGGACGCGTCGAACGGACCTGCGGGAACGCCGGCGCGGCAGCCCGTCGCGGTTGCGAGGAGTTCACGTCCAGGCCCTTGTTACGTCATCTTCTACGCGCGTATCTTCACGTCTGGATCCGCGTGACACGCCACCGGCCTCCTCCGTCGACCCTGACTTGACGAACCCTCACGACCCGGCGCCGGCACGGCTGCCGGGCTCTGTTCTTCCCAGAAGGAGCTCCGCAACGGTGCCCAGCCCCATCGTCTCCCGCCATTCCCGCCGCACGCTGCTGCGCGCCACCCTGCCCGCCGCGGTCACCGCGTCCCTGGTGCTCGTCCCGCTGCCCGGCGCGGTCGCCGTCCCGTCCACCGGCGCGGTCATCGCCGAGGTGTACGGCGGTGGCGGCAACTCCGGTGCCACGCTGAAGAACGACTTCATCGAGCTCGGCAACCCCTCCGCGGCGGCCTTCGGCCTGACCGGCTACAGCGTGCAGTACCTGCCGGGCAGCCCCAGCGCCGGCAGCCGCTGGGGCGTCACCGCGCTGAGCGGCTCGATCGCGCCCGGCGGCCGCTTTCTGATAGGCGAGGCGGCGGGCGCGGGCGGCACCGTCGACCTGCCCACCGCCGACGCCACCGGCAACCTGGCCCTGTCCGCCACCACCGGCACCATTGCGCTGGTCGACGGCACCGCCGCGCTGAACTGCAAGACCGCCGCGGACTGCGCCGCCGACCCGCGCATCGTCGACCTCGTGGGCTTCGGCACCGCCGTGGTCCGCGAGGGCACGGCGCCGGCCCCGGGCGCCTCGAACACCGCCTCGGTGGCCCGTGGCGCCTCCCTCGCCGACACCGACGACAACGCCGCCGACCTCAGGGCCGGCGCGCCCTCTCCGGTCAACGCCGCGGGCGAGGCCCCCGAGGGCGGCTCCGACAACGGCCCCACCGAGCCCGGCACGCTGCGCATCCACGACATCCAGGGCGCCACCCGCCTCTCGTCGGCGGCCGGCAAGACCATCGCGGGCGTCCCCGGAGTCGTCACCGCCGTACGCACCTACGGCTCCAAGGGCTTCTGGATCCAGGACCCGAACCCGGACGCGGACCCGGCCACCAGTGAGGGCGTCTTCGTCTACACCGGCAGCGCCGACCCCGCCGTCAAGGTCGGTGACGCCGTACTGGTCACGGCCAAGGTGAGCGAGTACTACCCGAACAGCTCCGGCGGCTCGCAGTCCCTCACCGAGCTGACCAACCCCAAGGTCACCGTCGTCTCCTCGGACAACCAGGTGCCCGCCCCGGTCGTGCTGGACGGCTCCACCGTCCCGGCGGCGTACGCCCCGGACGCGGCGGGCGGCTCGATCGAGGCCCTGCAACTCCAGCCCGGCACCTACGCGCTCGACCTGTACGAGTCCCTTGAGGGCATGAACGTCGAGGTCCGTGACGTTCCCGTGGTGCAGGCCTCCAACGAGTACCGCGAGCTGTGGGTGGACGCCCGCGAGGAGGACCCGCGTTCGGCCCGCGGCGGTGTGGTCTACCTCGGCTACGACCGGCCGAACCCCGGCCGCATCATGGTCCAGACGCTGGGCCCGGCCGACGACTTCCCGGTCGCCGACGTCGGCGACAGCCTCACCGGCGCCAGCAGCGGCCCGCTGGACTACACCCAGTTCGGCGGCTACACGATGGCGGCCACGCGGCTCGGCGCCCTGCAGTCGGGCGGACTTCAGCGGGAGGTCACCGAGCGCGCGCTGCCGAGCGAGCTCACGATCGGCACGTACAACGTCGAGAACCTCGACCCGGGCGACAGCGACGAGAAGTTCGCGGCACTGGCGGCCGGCGTGGTCACCAACCTGCGCTCGCCCGACATCGTGGCCCTGGAGGAGATCCAGGACGACAACGGCCCGGTCAACGACGGCACGGTCGGGGCGGACGCCACCGTCGCCGAGTTCGTCGAGGCGATCAGGGCGGCCGGCGGCCCGGCGTACGACTGGCGCTCCGTCGACCCGGTGAACGGCAAGGACGGGGGCGAGCCCGGCGGCAACATCCGGCAGGTGTTCCTGTTCAACCCGGAGCGGGTCTCCTTCACCGACATACCCGGCGGCGACGCCACCACGGCGGTGGACGTGACCGGCACCGGCAAGTGCACCTCGCTGACCGCCTCGCCGGGCCGGATCGACCCGGGCGACGAGGCGTGGAACTCCAGCCGCAAGCCGCTGATCGGCCAGTTCCGGTTCCACAACAAGCCGGTCTTCGTCATCGCCAACCACTTCAACAGCAAGGGCGGCGACCAGGGCCTGGACAGCCGCTTCCAGGCCCCCACCCGCAGCTCGGAGACGCAGCGCCTCAAGCAGGCCGCGGTGGAGCAGGCGTTCGTCGCCAAGCTGCTCGCGGCCGACCCGAGCGCCCGCGTGGTCTCGCTCGGCGACTTCAACGACTACCAGTTCTCACCCGCGCTCCAGACCCTCACCCAGGACGGTGTGCTGCGCGACCTGGTGAACGAACTGCCCGAGTCGGAGCGCTACTCGTACGTCTTCCAGGGCAACTCCCAGGTGCTGGACCACATCCTGGTCAGCCCCGCGCTGAAGCCGCAGCACGTCCGCTACGACGTGGTGCACATCAACAGCGAGTTCGCCGACCAGGCGTCCGACCACGACCCGCAGGTGGTCCGCGTCAAGCCCTGACGCGAGGCGTCCGTCCAGGTCCCCCGCCCGGTTCCGCCACCGGGCGGGGGACACCCGTCCCCGGGGACGGGTTCACTCCCATCTGTGTCCGAAGCGGGCGGCCAGAGCCGGCACGTCCGGCTCACCGAACTCGGCGCGCAACGCCTCGAACGCCTCCGCCTTCGCGCTGCCGAAGCGTCCGATGTGGCGGGCGTAGGAGGACACGGTCCAGAACCGCGGCGGGCTGGTCTTGCTGTGGAACTTGTCGGCGTACATGACCAGCCGCTCCTCCGCCGTCTCCGGGAGGAAGTCGCGCCGGGGCAGGGGCAGATCCTGCGCCACGATGTCCTCCCGGGTCAGTCCGACACCCGTGTGGCAGGAACAGAACCGGCGGACGCGCTCGGGAAGGTTCTCCTCGGCGAGGATCTCGTGCCCGAGCACCCCGTGGCGCACGTAACTCTTGTAGTCGAGGTGGCCCTCGGCGTCGTAGAGGTGATAGACCCCGATGTCGTGCAGCAGACAGCCGGTTCTCACCAGGTCGGCGTCCACCGGCAGTCCGGCCGCGTCGATGAGACTCTGGGCGACGTTCCAGACGATCTCGCAGTGCGTGTGGACGGCATCGAACGCCTCCGGAGTCGGCGCGTACTTCTCATGCAGCGCACGGATGTCCTCGACGCTGGGAAGGGTCATCCGCGGAGCGTAGCAAGCGAGCAGGTCAGCGTACGTCGACGTGGTCGCCCGGCGCCGCCGGCGAAGCGGCTACCCGCACGTCACCACCCGGCCTCCGTCGAGGACCGCCGTTCTGTCGGCCAGAGCCGTGGCGGCGTCGTGGTCGTGGCTGATGAACACCAGGCTCAGCGCTGTCCGTTCACGGAGTGCGGACAGATGGGTGAGGATCGTGTCGCGGGTCGCGGGGTCGAGGCCGGAGGTGATCTCGTCGCAGACGAGGACGGCGGGTCCGGCGAGCAGGGCCCGTGCCAGGGCGGCCCGTTGGAGCTCACCACCGGACAGAGTGGTGGGGCGGCGGAGGGTGAGGCTCGTGGGCAGGCCGAGCTGTTCCAGTGTCCGGGCGGCGCTCCGGTGGGCGGTGGTGCGGTCGGTGCCACGCAGCCGGACCGCGGTTCGGGCCACCTGGTCCAGGACGGGGCGGTGTTCGTCGAAGGCCGCCCTGGGGTCCTGGAACACGTACTGCACGGCTACCAGTTCGGCGCGGGTGCGGGAACGGAGGCTGCGCGGCAGCGGGGCGCCTTCGAGCAGGACCGCACCGTCGTAGACGGAGTGCAGCCCGGCCAGGCAGCGGCCGAGGGTGGTCTTGCCGCTGCCGGAGCGGCCGGTGACGGCCAGGCACTCACCCGGCGCGACCGACAGCGTGAGGTCGTGCAGGACCGGCACGGGGCCGCGCGCGGTGCGGTGGCGGGCGGTGAGCGCCCGGACGGTCAGCCGTGTACCGGACGGTTCTGCCATCGTGCTTCGTCGTGGCGGGATCGCGGGACGCGGCCCGGCGGACAGTGCCTCGGGTGAGGGGCCGCGTTCCACCGCTCGGCCCGCGCGCAGCACGACCGTCTCGTCGGCCAACTTCCCTACGGTGTCCAGGTCGTGGCTCAGCAGGACCAGCGCGATGCCCTGCCGCGCGACATCGGCCAGCGCTTCCACCACGCCCTGTCGGGTGGCCGGGTCCTGTCCCGTGGTGGGTTCGTCGAGGACGATCAGCCTGGCGCCGAGGAGCAGTGCCTGGGCGATGACGACCCGCTGCTGCTGGCCTCCCGACAACTGGTGGGGGTAGCGGCGCAGCACCAGGTCGGGCGACGGCAACTGGGCCAGGCGCAGGGCGTGTTCGACGGCCTCCCGGATCTCGCGGCGCGTTCCGCCTCGGCGGGCCGCGATGTCCTTCAGCAGGGCTCCGGCGCGGCGGGCGGGGTTGAGGACGGCGGCGGGGTGCTGGGGTACGTAGCCGACGGCGCCGGGCCCCGGGGCGCGGACGCGGCCCTCGATCCGGGCGCCGGGCGGGAACTCGCCGAGAAGGGCCCGTCCCGTGGTGGTCTTCCCGCTGCCCGAGGGCCCGACGAGGGCCGTCACACGGCCCGGGCGGACGGTGAGGCTCACACCGTCGACGAGCACACTGCCGGCCACCTCCACACGCAGTCCTTCGACCTCCGCGACCGGGTTCATCCCCGGCCTCCTTTCCTCGTGGCCTCGGCCGGGGTGTGCAGGACGGCGTCGAAGAGCAGGTTGGTGCCCATCGACAGGGCCGCGACGAGCAGGGCGGGCACCACCACGGCCCACGGCTGGAGGAACAGGCCCGTGCGGTTGCGGTCCACCATCACCGCCCAGTCGGCGGCGTCCGGCTCGACGCCGATCCCGAGGAACGCGGCCGTGGCCACCAGATACAGGGCACCGGTCAGCCGGATCCCCGCGTCGGCGGCGAGCGTACGGCGCAGGGAGCGGGCCACGTAGCCGACCGCCGTGCGCCACCAGGACTCGCCCTGCATCCGCAGGGCCTCGACCGCGGGCCGCGCGGCCACCTCGGCGGCGGCCGCGTGCACCACGCGCGCGGCGTCGGGCACGGCCGCCGCTCCGACCAGCACCGCCAGTCCGGCCGGGCCCGGTGTGAGGGTCGCCGCCATCAGCAGCACCAGCAGGAGGGAGGGCACGGCGAGCACGACGTCGAGCGGCCGCATGAGGGCCTCCTCCAGCCAGGCGCGTCGGGTGAGCGCGGCGCTCAGGCCGAGCGGGACGGCGACCAGATAGGCGAGACCGGTGGCCGCGAGTGCCACGAGAACGACGGAACGGCCGCCGAGCAGGACCTGCCGCCAGACGTCCCGGCCACTGAAGTCGGTGCCCAGCCAGTGCCCGTCACCCGTCGCGAACGAGATCGCGCGCGGTCCGGCCGGTCCGGCGAACAGCGGCCCGGCGACGGCCAGCAGCAGGGGCACGGCCAACAGCGCCAGGGCAAGCCCGTACCTGGACAGGTGACGCCTCATGCGGCGGCCCCCGCACGCGGGGCGAGTGCGCGGGTGAGGGCATCCGCCCCGAGGTTGACCAGGACGGTGACCGTGCCGAAGACGACGGCCATGCCCTGGACGACGGGCAGGTCCCGGGCGGCGACGGCGTCGACGAGTACGGTGCCCAGCCCGGGGACGACGAAGAGGGCCTCGACGACGATCACACCGCCGAGCAGCCAGTCGCAGGTGCGGGCCACCTGCTGGGCGGCCGGCGCGAGGGCGTTGGGCAGGGCGTGCGCCCAGCGGACCCGGGCGCCGCCGATGCCGTAGCGCAGGGCCTGGGCGACGTACGGCGAGGCCATCGCGTCGATCATCCCGGCGCGCACCAGGCGGCTGATCGTGCACACGGGCCGGGAGACCAGGACGAGGACGGGCAGGACCAGCACGGCCGGCTCGGTCAGGGGGTCGGCGCCGACGGCGGTGGGCGGCAGCCAGCCCAGCCACAGCCCGAACAGGCCGGCCAGCAGCACGCCGAGGGCGAACTCGGGCACGGAGTGCACGGCCAGGGTCAGCGCGCTGAGGGTGCGGTCCAGCGAGCCGCCCTCGCGGCGGGCGCACAGCACGCCGAGCCCGGCCGACAGCGGCAGCAGCACGGCGAGGGTGACGCCGGCGAGCAGCGCCGTGGGCCCGAGGCCGTCGCCGAGCAGGCCGGCGACGGGCCGCCCGCCGACCAGTGAGGTGCCGAGGTCGCCGCGGACGAGTCCGGCGGCCCAGTCCAGGAAGCGTTCGGCGGCGGGCCGGTCCAGGTCCAGCGCCGCGCGGATGCGGGCGATGCGCTCGAGGTCGGGCTGGTCGCCGGCCAGGGCGACCGCCGCGTCCCCGGGCAGGGCCTCGGTGAGGGCGAAGACGAACACGACGACGGCCGCCGTCTGCACCAGCCCGAGGAGCAGGCGGCGGCCGGTCCAGGAGAGGCGCCCGGTCACGCGAGTCGTCGCGAGAGCCGTCACGCGAGCCAGACCCGGTCGAAGCGGGCCCAGTCGAGGGTGTTGGCGGGGGCCTCGGCCGAGACGCCGCGGACGGTGGGGGCGGTGGCGACGATCCAGTCGGCGAAGCCCCAGATCAGGAAGCCGCCTTCGTCGTGCAGACGGCGCTGCATCCGCTCGTAGAGGGCGGTCCGTCCCTGCTCGTCGGGTGTGGACTGGGCCTGCCGGTAGAGGTCGTCGAAGTCCCGGTGCCGCCATCGGGTGGCGTTGGTGGTGGAGCCGGTGAGCAGGCGCTGCGATATGTGGGCCTCGATGGGCATCGCCCCGGACCGGTACGAGGCGAACGTGCCGTCGTTCAGGATGTCGCTCCAGTACGTGTCCTTGTCGCCGACCCTGATCTCGACGGTGACCCCGGCCTCGGCGGCCTGCTCCTTGAAGATCCCGGCCGCCTCGACGAAGCCGGTGGCGGCGGGGGCGGTGTCCAGGGTGACCTCGAGGTTCTCGGCGCCCGCCGCCTTGAGCAGGGCACGGGCGCGGGCTAGATCCCGGGTGCGCTGGGGCAGGCCGGACGCGTAGTGGCGGTAGCCCTTGCCGAACAGGTCGTTGCCGATCTCACCGGCGCCGGAGAGGGCGCCGTCGACGAGTTCCTGACGGTCGGCGATGAGGAAGAACGCCTGGCGGACCCGCTTGTCGTCGAACGGGGGCCGGTCGGTCTTCATCACGAAGCCCTGCATGGCGCTGCCGGGGAGCCGGATGACGTTCATCCTCCCGCCGCCCTCGTAGGTGCGCGCGGTGGCGGGGTCGAGCTCGTGGGCGTACTGGACCTGCCCGCCCAGCAGGGCGCCGGTGCGGGCCGACTCCTCGGTGGCGACGACGAACTCCACCTGGTCGAGGTGCGGCGCGCCCTCCCAGTAGGCCTCGTTGCGCTCTACGACGAGGGACCTGCCGGGCGTGAAGGAGACGAAGGTGAACGGGCCCGATCCGACGGGCCGTTCGAAGGAGGTCGTGCCCTTGGGGACGATGTACGCGCCGAACGCGGCCAGCACGTTGGGGAATTCGGCGTACGGGCGCTTCAGCCGGAACTCGACGGTGGTCGCGTCCAGGGCGCGGCTGGCGGCGAGGTCGACGGGTTCCAGGGACGCCTTGGCGCGGAAGGCGGCGTCGGGGTCGGCGATACGGCGGTAGCTGTGCAGGACGTCCTCGGCGGTGACCGGTCGGCCGTCGTGGAAGACGGCCTCGCGCAGAGTGACCTTCCAGGTGTCGAGGGTCCGGTTGGGCTCCCAGCGCTCGGCGAGCCGCGGCACGGGAGCGAGGTCGGTGCCGAAGTCGGCGAGCTTGTCGTAGAGGGCCTTGGCACGGGCGGCGTCCACGAACAGGTTGACGGCGTGCGGGTCGAGGGTCTCGCCCGCGCCGCCGCCCGCGAAGGCGGCCCGCAGGGTGCCGCCGCGCCTGGGGGTGCCCGTCTCGGTGGTGTTCCCGCTGTCGCCGGCCGTGCCGGTGCAGCCGGTGGTGAGGGCGAGGGCGGTGGCCGTGGTGGTGGCGAGGAGGAAGCCTCGGCGGTCGAGGCCGGGGCGGTTGCTGGTCACGGTGTGGTGTCTCCGTTGCTGTGCCGGGAGTCGGGCGTGGGGTGGTCGTGGTGCCGGAGCCGGGCGACGAGGTGCAGGCGGTCGGAACGCGCGGTCCCGTGCGGCAAGTCGCCCTCGTACCAGGGCGGTTCGGTACGCGGGCCGGGTCCGTCGTACAGGGCGAGGACCTCGAAGCCCGCGAGGGTGAGGAAGTACCGCAGCTCCTGGGGGAACAGCAGCCGCCAGGCGGAGTGCTGCTCCCGCGGCGGTGAGCCGTCGTCGGCGGTCCAGACGCGGCGGCGGCGCAGGAGTTGGGCGCCGTGGTCGATCCACAGGCTGGTGCGGGAGGTATGGGTGGTGCCGTCCTGGTCGAAGGACGCGGTGCGCGGCCCGTCGAGGAGTTCGGTGCCGCCGAGGAAGAAGGCGCCGTTGCGCATCTCCGCGACGAGCAGTCCGCCGGGGGCGAGATGGCGGCGGCACGCGGTGAGACAGGCGGCCAGGTCGTCGTTGGTGTGGCAGTACAGCAACGCGCTGTCCAGGCACAGGACGGCGTCGAAGGTCCGGCCCAGGTCGAAGTGGCGCATGTCCGCGCGGCGGTAGTCGGGGCCCGGGTGTCGCCGGCGGGCGTGGGCGAGCATCGTCTCGGCGGTGTCGATGCCGGTGACCCGCCGTCCGGCGTGTCGGTGCAGCCAGGCCGCGTCCCGGCCGGTGCCGCAGCCGATGTCCAGGACCCGCGGACCCGCGCCGTGGCGGCGCAGGATGTCCTCGGCCCAGCGGGCGGCGAGGTGGCCGGGGTCGGGGAAGCGCCGCTCGTAGAGCTCGGGGTGGTCGGTCAGGAGGTTGCCGTCGTTCATCTGGTCTCGCTCAGGGGGTCACGGTGAGGGGCGGCGGACGGGTCGGCCGGGTGCGGTGGCGGGACCTCTCCGCCCGGGAGGTCCCGGGCATCCGGGTGGGGTGACGGGGCCTCCCCACCCGGGAAGTCCCGCCGGTGAGGTGCGGGCGGGCCGGGCAGTGCCCCGCGCAGGTGCAGCAGTGTGACGGCCGCCGCCGACGCGAGGCCGAGCGCCGTGCAGCAGGCGTACGGGAGCCAGGCCGGACCGCCCCGCGTCGCGGTGTCCATGGCCCAGCCGACCCCGGCGCCGACGGCCGCCGTCGCCACGCCCGACACGGCGTAGAACAGGCCGTAGAGGGTGCCGGTGAGCTCGGGCCGCCCGAAGGCGGGGACGAGGTCCAGCACGAAAGGCTGGGCGGTCATCAGCCCGAGGTACAGCAGCAGGGTCCCGGCCAGGACGGGCGCGAGGCGCGCGGGGTCCGTCCCCGCGGTTCCCGCGATCAGCGCCGGCGGTACGAAGCCGAGCCCGCCGACGGCGAGTCCGGCGGCGATCCAGCGGCCCGGGCCACCGCCGCGCACGGCGAGTCGGCGGGTGAGCCGGAGCTGGAGGAGGAGGCCCGCGACGGTACCGACGACGAACAGCAGCCCGACGGCACCCGTCCGGCCGGTGGCCTGCCGAGCGGCGTGCGCGAGCAGCAGATAGAGCTGGCTCTCCATGCCGTACATGCCGGTCATGGCCAGCGCGAAGGCCAGGAAACGGCGGTCGCCCGCGGCCTCCCGCCAGTCGCCGAGGAAGGAACCGGCGGGCCGTGGCCGCTCCCCGGCGGGCAGCGCCGCGGCCTGCGCGATCGTGAGCAGCGCGAACAGACCCGCCGCGGTGAGCGCCGCCGTCCTGAAGCCGCCGAGCAGCAGCAGGGTCCCGAGCAGCGGCCCGAGCAGCGCCCCCGCCGTGGCGAACACCTGGAACAGCGCGAACGCCTCGGCCCTGCGCTCGCCGGCCTCCCGGGCGACGTACGTCCGCACGGCCGGGTTGAAGAGGGCACCGGCCAGGCCGCTGAGCACCGACGCGGCGATCAGCACGGGCAGTGCGTCGCCCAGGGCGAACAGGGCGAAGCCGAGGGTCCGCAGCGCGCAGCCCGCGACGATCACGCCACGGGCCCCGAGACGGTCGGCCGCCGAGCCCCCGATCAGGAACAGCCCCTGCTGGCTGAGGCTGCGCAGGCCGAGGACCAGCCCGACCACGGCCGCCGACAGCCCGAGGTCGTCGGTGAGATGGGTGGCCAGGTACGGGACGAGCAGGTAGAAGCCGGTGTTGACGCCGAACTGGTTGACCAGCAGCAGCCGCACGGCCGGCGGGAGGCCGCGCACCCCGGCGAGCGTCCTCACCGCGCGGCCCCTGCGGCCATGCCCGCGCGGGGCCGTACTCCCAGGCCGCCGCGCGGGGCGGGGCGTACGGTCCCGTCGGTACCGCCGATCCCGGTCCATGGGTCGTCGGCGAGGAGCAGGTGTCCGTCGAGGTCGGCCCAGCGGGCGCGGTCGACGAGGTGGACGGCGGGGGCGATGCCGAGCGAACTGGCCGTGAGGCAGCCGAGCATGAGGTCGGTACAGCTGCCGCGCAGCGCGGCGTGGATGCGCAGTGCGTGGCGTACGCCGCCGCACTTGGCGAGTTTCACGTTGACCCCGTGGACGCGTCCGGCGAGGGCGGTGGCGTCCTCGTAGGTGACGGCGTCCTCGTCGGCGATCACCGGCAGCGGGGAGGCGGCGGCGACCCTGGCCAGGACCTCGGGGCGGCCGGGCGCGACGGGCTGTTCCACGGCGGTGACACCGAGCGCGGCGAACCGCGGCAGCAGGGCGTGGGCCTGCTCCTCGGTCCAGGCCCCGTTGGGGTCGAGCAGCAGTTCCGCCGCGGGCGCGGCCTCGCGGACGGCCGCGACCCGGGCCAGGTCCTCGGCGGCTTCGGGGGACCCCGCCTTGACCTTCAGGACGGTGAAACCGGCCGCGACGAGCCGGCCGGCCTGTACGGCGGCGGTCACGGGAGGGACGATCCCGATGGTGCGCGCCGTGCGCGCGGACGGCGGCACGGGGGTGCCGAGCAGCTGATGAGCGGGCGCACCGGCCCGTTTCCCCGTGAGGTCCAGTACGGCGGCCTCGACCGCGGCGAGCACGCCCGGCGGCAGACCGGCACCGAGCGGACCTGCGGGGGCGAGCTCCGCCCAGGCGGTCTCCGGGTCCGGAAGGCGCTCGACCTCGGGACGCAGGGCGCTCACCCGGCGCAGGATCTCCTCGGTCGGCAGTGCGAGGTACCGGCTGCTGACGGCCTCGCCCCAGCCGCGCAGTCCGCCGTGTTCGAGGGCCACCCAGACCGCGTCGCGGCGGGCCATCACGGAGCGGGAGATACGCAGCGGCTCCGCCAGTTCCAGCGAGACGGTGTGCCAGGTGAGTCTCATACGGCACCTCCGTGGGCCGGAGCGCGGACGCCTCGCGACGCGGGGGCGGAGTCGAGGACGGTGCGGCAGCGGGTCCAGCCGAGTGCCTCGGCCGCGCGGGGATGCGGGATCTCCAGCGGGCGGGTGGCCGGCGCGGTGCCGGTGAGGCCGTGCGCGTGGCAGAAGTCGTCGTCGTAGACGGTGCCGAGGTAGCGGTGCGGCCCGTCGGGGAAGACGGTGGCGACGACGGCGCCGGGCTCGGCCCGTGCGGCCCACGCGGCGACCAGGGCGACCGCGCCGGTGCTCCAGCCGCCGCTGACGAAGCTGCCGCGGGCGAGCCGGCGACAGGTGTCGACGGCCTCGGCGGGGCCCACCCAGTGCACTTCGTCGAAGACGCCGTGGCGGACGTTGGCGGGGTGGATGCTGCTGCCCAGTCCCCGCATCACGCGCGGCCGGGCGGGCTGGCCGAAGATGGCGGAGCCGACGGAGTCGACGCCGATCACCTTCAGCCGGGGCCAGCGGCGGCGCAGCGGGCCGACCAGTCCCGCGCTGTGCCCACCGGTGCCGACGCTGCACACCAGGACGTCCATGTGGTCGAGCTGGCCGATCAGTTCGGCGGCCATGGAGCGGTAACCGGCGGGGTTGTCGGGGTTGTTGTACTGGTCGGGCCAGTAGGCGTTCTCGGTGCGGGCCAGGACCTCGCGCAGCCGGGCGATCCGGGCGGCCTGCCAGCCGCCTCGGGCCGCGGGGCGGTCGACCAGTTCCAGCCGGGCGCCGTGGGCGCGCAGCAACTGCCGCATGGACGGCTCGAGCTCGCTGTCGCCGATCAGGACGACAGGGTGACCGAGGGTCTGTCCGGCGAAGGCCAGCCCGATGCCCATGGTGCCCGAGGTGGACTCCAGAACCGTGGCTCCGGGGCGCAGTTCGCCGCGCCGCCTGGCCGCGGTGAGCATGGACATCGCGGCGCGGGCCTTCATCCCGCCCGCGCTGAGGCATTCGAGCTTGGCCCAGAAACCGGGGTGGGGGTGGGGCAGTTCGGTGCGGACACGGGCGAGCGGAGTACGGCCCAGCAGGGGCAGCAGATCGGGGTTGGGCCCGGCGGCGGCGCGGAGTTCGGGCGGAGCGAGGGTCATGCACGGTCTCCGTAGCGGTGGATGGTACCCGGGCCGCCGTCGAGCCAG
The DNA here is from genome assembly GCF_055587025.1 of Streptomyces sp. NPDC048600. NCBI lineage: Bacteria > Bacillati > Actinomycetota > Actinomycetes > Kitasatosporales > Streptomycetaceae > Streptomyces > Streptomyces sp. NPDC048600. The sequence goes on from NZ_JBVJGZ010000011.1 coordinate 239,669, forward strand.
AAGAACGGGTACGGCTCGGCGGACACGGCACTCACCCCGGCTCCGAGGAAGCGGGGCAGGACGGCGCTGCCGGTCTGGGCGAACATCACCAGCGGCTTGCCGGTCGCGGCGGCGTGGTCGAGCAGCCCCTGGAAGCTGCCGTTGCCGAGCGTCATGCCGGAGGCGAGGATCGCGCCGCAGTGCTCCAGGTGGGCGGGCGTGTCGGTGAGTACGGGCTCGCCCCACTCGGTGGTGCCGCCCTTGAGGTCGCACGGCAGGTACTCGATGTCTCGCGAACGCAGCTGTTCCAGAAGGGAGTTGACGACACCGACGACCAGGACCGGGCCGCTCCCGCCGAAGCGGCGGGCGGACGCGGCGGCCCCGGCGCGGCCAACGGCGTCGGTCCGGGCCTCCGCACCCGTGTGCGTGCCCAGCAGATCGACGACCGCTCGGGCCCGTGCCCGCGAGCGGCTCAGCGAACCGCCGCCCGGCAGGCGGTACGGCCGGGCGCCGTTGTCCAGTGTGTGCGGGCGTACGTGGGCGAGGTAGGCGTCGAGGGCCGCGATTCTCACGGGCAGGACCGGATGGCCGAGCAGGTCGGCGACGCGGGCGCCCACGCAGTCGTCGAGGGCGCCCTCGGGCAGGGTCCCCGGCTCCACCGCGCAGGATCCGACCGCGGCGTCGAGCCGCAGGCCGAGCACCTCGTTGCGGTAGCCGCGGGCGCGGCCCGCGTGGCGGACGGCCTGGGAGGTGGTGAAGGCGAGCGAGATCCGCTCGTGGGCCGGGTCGGGTCCGTACGCCCCTGCGCGGACCAGGTCGAACAGCCGGTCGACGGTCCGGACGACGGGGTCGCCGAGCGTGGGCGCGTGGCGGTGCGGGTCCTCGCGCTCCGGAGACTGATGCGGGGCGGACAGGGTCACGCGGGCACCGCCGAGGACAGCTCGTAACCGGGACGCAGGTCCGCGAGCAGCCGCTCGGCGTTCGCGCGGGCACCGTCGCCCTCGGTGTCGACGGTCATCACATGTCCGAGGTACTCGTTGTTGCTGGTGGCGGCCCGTACGGCGCGGCCGGGTTCGGCGAGGCCGAGTTCCCGCACCTCGGGCCGGGCCCGGACGTCGTCGGCCCCCTCCACGCCCGTGAGGGTGCCCTCGGCGTCGGGCAGGAGGAACGCGATGGCGGCGCTGCGCACACCGGTCTGTCGCGGCGTCAGGTCGGGCGCGCGGCCGAGGGCGACGTCCACACAGGCGGTGGCCAGGTCGATGCCGGTGACATGGCGGACCAGTTCGGTGATGCGGTTGCCGGCCGGGCGGGGGTTGACCTCGACCACCCGGGGCCCGTCGGACGTCAGCTTGATCTCGGTGTGGCAGACCACCTGGTCCAGGCCCAGCGCCTCGACCGCCCGCAGCGCGGTCCCGACGGCTTCCTTCGCCGCGGTCTCCGCGACGGCGGCCGGGAACATGTGGCCGGTCTCGACGAAGGCCGGTGCCCCGCCGATGCTCTTGTCGGTGACGCCGACGGCATGGGTGGACCCGCCGAACGAGACGGTCTCGACGCTGACTTCGGGCCCGTCGAGCATTTCTTCGAGCAGGACGACGGGGACACGGTCCTGGCCGCGCGCATTGACCGGGAACTCGGCCAGGGCCCGGCAGGCGAGCTCCAGTTCGCGCTCGTCGCGCACCGCGCGGACCAGCATGCCGGCGCACAGGTCCACCGGCTTCACGACGAGCGGGTAGCCGATCTCGCGGGCGGCGGCCGCCGCGTCCCCGGCGCCCTCGCAGATCGCGAACCGGGGCCCGGCCACTCCGGCTTCGGCGAGCACCCGGCGCGTCAGGTCCTTGCGGCAGGCCGCCTCCACGGCATCCGGAGCCGGTCCGGGCAGGCCGAGCCGCCGGGCCGCATGGGCGACGGCGGGCAGGTAGTAGTCGCACGAGGAGACCACGCCGTCGAAGCCGAGGACGGTGTGCAGGCCCTCCAGCCGTGCGAGGAGCGCGGTCGTGTCGTTGGTGTCCGCCGTGATGACGTTGCGGGCCGTGAGCAGCGGGTGTGTCCCCTCGGCCGCGGGTGTTGCGCGCAGGTAGTGGTGCAGGTCGCGGGTGACGAAGGTGAACTCGTGCCCCGCCTCGCGGATCGCTCTGGGCAGCAGCCTGCTCATCGACCCCACCCAGCTTTCGATCACCAGCAGATGTCCCATCGGACTTCCTCCCGGACTGCCGTCGGTTCTGGTCGACGCAGACGTTATCCGAAATCGTTTTCATTTCCAATAGGGTGGTTTTCAGGTAGCGTGCGGAGCCCCACGGCAGGAGAGGCGGAGTCCGGTGACAGAACTGACGCGAGATCAGAGGGTCGGGCCGTACACGGTGCGGCACGCGAGAAGCGGGGACCTGCCCGGCGCCCGGAGCGTCATGCTGGACACCTTCTACCGGGAGTTCGACTACGGCTATGTGCCGGAGTGGCACCCCGACGTCGTCGACCTGGAGGGCACGTACCTGCGCGATCCGCGGCACACGCTGATCGTGGCGGTGAGCGACGGCGGCGAGGTGGTCGGCACCACCGCCCTCAACTCGCGCGGCCCCGTACACCCTCCGCACCCGCGAAGCCTCGTCGAGCGCTATCCCTCAGGACGGACCGCCCAGTTGCTGCGCGTGTACGTACGCCCTGGACACCGGCGTCACGGGCTCGCCCGCGCGATGGTGCGCACGGCCTGCGACTTCGCCGCGGGGGTCCCCGGGTACGAACGCGTCTACCTGCACACCAACGTCGACATCCCCGGCGCGGAGGGCTTCTGGCGCAGCCTGGCCACCGAGGTCTTCGACGCCCGCCCCACCGGGGAGCACGGCGGCTTCGGCACCGTCCACTTCGAGATGCCGCTCGACACCGTGCTCACGCCCACCAGCTGACAGCACAGGAACGCCCCGCCCACGGCGACGGGAAAGCCGTCGAGCGTGGGCGGGGCGTCCGTATCGCGGTACTGCGGGCTCTCAAGTACCGCTGCCCTGACCGCACATCAGAGCCCGCGCCTCGATCTCGATCGCGGGAAGCTCCTCCCGGATGCCGCAGGCGAACAGCCCCGAGTACGTGGCCGCCGACCACGTGGACAGCGTGCCCCGCACCGTCCCGCTCCCGGAAGCGCCGCAGCTGTACACGAAGGACGCCTCTACGGTCGTCACACCCACCACGGCCACCAGCACACCGTCGGACCTGCCGGACGACACGGTAAGGGTCCTGTCCCCTTCGGACGGAGTGAAGGTGTCCCCCACCCGCGCGAGGTCGGAGTCCGTCCGATCCGCGAGGGAGTCCACGGCGGCCCGCCCGGCCGCCGCCCCCTCGGGGAGCGGCGGGTACACGGTCGCCCTCAGGGTGCGCAGCGGGACGAGCCCGAACGTCGATCTGACCGTCTTTCCCGCCGGAACGCGCACATGCCGGGCGTCGGACACAGCGGCCAGTCGCATCTGCCTGGTCACCTTGCCCCAGCGGAACGTGCCCCCTCGGCAGGTCCAGTCCCGCGGGAGGGGACGGCTCGCGGCGGTCGTCCCGGCCGTGGACGGGTGTGCGGCCCGGGGCTCCTCAGCCGCGGTGCAGGACGCCGTCGCCAGCGCGGCGACGAAGGCGGTGGCCAGGGCGACCGCACCGCGGATCGGCTTACGTCTCACCAGTTCTCCTGTCGCCCGCACACCACCCCGGAATCTTCACAACCGGCGCGACCGGTTCAGCAAAGCCGAAGATGATCACAGCAGGCCACAGGTGATGGGAAACGGTACGAGACCGTGATCAGCCTCGGACGGCCGCCCGGGGACACGGGTCCGGCGCCGGGTGACCGCGGCGCCGGGTTCCGGACTCAGCTCTCGTTGGTGCCCCGGTACATCTCGTCGACCTCCGCGGCGTAGGTGCGCTCGACCACCGGCCGTCTGACCTTCAGGCTCGGTGTGAGTTCGCCGTGCGTGATGTCCAGTTCGCGCGGCAGCAGGGTGAACTTCTTGATCGTCTGCCAGCGCTGGAGGTCGTCGTTGAGCCGCTGTACGAAGTCACCGACGAGCGTCCGGACTTCGGGCCTTGCGACCACCTCGGCGTAGGACCGGTCCGTCAGGCCGTGCCGCGCGGCCCAGGGCATGATCACGGTCTCGTCGAGGGCGATCAGGGCGGTGCAGTAGTTGCGGTCGGCGCCGAGGACCAGGATGTTGCTGACGAACGGGCAGATCGCCTTGAACCTGGCCTCCACCTCGCTGGGCGCGACGTACTTGCCGCCGGACGTCTTGAACAGGTCCTTCTTCCGGTCGGTGATCCGCAGCGAGCCGTCCTCGTCGAGCTCACCGATGTCCCCCGTGCGGAACCAGCCGTTCTGGTCAAGGGCCTCCGCGGTCCCGCCGGGCAGGTTGTGGTAGCCGTCCATCACGCCGGGGCCCCGCAGCAGGACCTCGCCGTCCTCGGCGATCCTGATGTCGCAGCCGGGCAGCGCGGTGCCGACGGTGCCGATCCGCACGCCGTGTTCGCGGTTGACGGTGACCGGACCCGTGGTCTCGGTCAGGCCATAGCCCTCCAGGACGGGGATACCGACGCCGGCGAAGAAGTAGCCGAGCTCCGGCGCCAGGGCGGCGCTGCCGGACACCGCGCGGCGCAGCCGGCCGCCGAAGGCGGCACGGACCTTGGCGTAGACGAGCCGGTCGGCAAGCGCGTGCTGAAGCCTGAGGGCCGGCGGCGCGCCAAAGTGACCGGTGGCGGCGAGGTTCGCCTGCGTGGCCCGCGCGTACGCCCGGGCCACCTCGGCAGCCCAGAGGAAGACCTTGTATCTGACGCCGCCGTCGGCCCGGGCCCTGCCCGCGATGCCGTTGTAGACCTTCTCGAAGATCCGCGGCACAGCGGCCATGAGGGTCGGCCGTACGACGGGCAGATTGTGGACGATCCGGTCCACACGCCCGTCGACGGCCATGACGTGCCCGGAGTGGATCTGCCCGGAGATCAGCGTCTTGCCGAAGACATGCGCCAGAGGCAGCCACAGATACTGCACGTCCTCCGGCCCCATCCGCACCCCCACGCCCTGAGCCGGGCCCTGATAGGCGAGGCCGTCGTGCGACAGACGCACACCCTTGGGGCGGCCGGTGGTGCCCGAGGTGTAGACGAGGGTGGCCAGCCGGCCGCGCTCGATGGCGCCGACCGCCCGTTCCACCGCGTCCGGGTGCTCGGCGAGGTGCCGACGCCCCCGCTCCTCCAGCTCCGCGAGGGTGAGTACGGTCAGACCCGCGGCGACGGCGGTGGCGTCACCGGCCGGGGTGTCGAAGAGGATCACATGAGTCAGACCGGGCGCGTGGGCCCTGGCCCGGACGGCCTTGGCCAACTGCGCCTCGTCCTCGGCGAACAGCGCGCGACTGCCGGAGTCGGCGACGATGAAGGCCGTCTCGTCGGCGTTGGTGCTGGGGTAGACGGTGGTGGTGGCCGCCCCGGCGCACATGATGCCGAGATCGGCGAGGATCCATTCGATCCGGGTGGCAGAGGCGATGGCGACCCGGTCCTCGGGGCGGATCCCGAGGGCCGTCAGCCCGGCCGCGACCGCCGTCACCCGCCGCGCGGTCTGCGCCCAGGTGAGCGAGCGCCACTGCTCGGTGCCGGTGTCGCCGAACAGGACGGGATACCGGTAGGCCTCGGCGTCCGGGGTCGCTTTCACCCTGGTGAGGAACGAGTGGGCCACAGAGGGCGGACGGTTCTCGATCGAGGACTGCACAGAACTCAACGGTGCCTCCAGAAACGGGGAGCCGAGCACGGCGGGCAGAGGGCCCGGCCGGTGGGGAGTACGGGAGGAGGGGAGGAAGCGCGGATGGTGATCGCCCGCTCTCGGGCCCGGCCGAGCCCGCCCCAAGTCGTCAGGGCGGGCCGGGCCGAACCGACGGCTCGCCGGGCAGAAGCCGGGCCCGGCGAGCCGTTCACTGTGCCGAAGTGCCGCTGATGGGGCAGGGCCACCCCTGAGAGGGCCCCAGGACACCCCGTCGAGCCGGCGCTAGGAGGCGTCGCCGAACACCTGACCATGCTCGGCCTTCTCGACGAGCAGCGCGGGCGGGGTGAAGCGGTGGCCGTAGCGCTCGGCGAGCTCCCGTGCGCGGGCTACGAAGCCGGGCAGGCCGCCTTCGTAGCCGTTGATGTACTGGAGCACGCCGCCGGTCCAGCCGGGGAAGCCGATGCCGAGGACGGAGCCGATGTTGGCGTCGGCGACGGAGGTCAGTACGCCCTCCTCCAGCAGCCGGACGGTGTCCAGGGCCTCGGCGAACAGCATCCGTTCCTGCATGTCGCGGAACGGGATCGCGGCGTCCGGCTTCGTGAAGTGCTCGCGCAGGCCCGGCCACAGGAGCCCGCG